>JALUBM010000074.1 GCA_027044845.1 Sulfurimonas sp. | reverse complement strand
ATTCTACTCCTTATGAAATAAGTTTGAGATATAATAAAGTTACTGTCCCCGTTATGCTACAAGGTTATTTTGGGGTTATAAACAATAAACCTATAAGATTTACAGTATTAATTGATTTACGAAAGTTAAAAGAGTTACAAAAAGAGTCAAAATCAAAAGATATTCTTTTATTTCAACAGGCAAAAATGGCACAAATGGGTGAAATGATAAATATGATAGCTCATCAATGGAGACAACCATTAAATGCTATAAGTGCCGCTAGTATCCAGTCCACTATGAAACTACAACTCAATCAATTTGATGATGAAAATTTTTATAAAACACAAAATTTTATACAAGAACAGTGTCAAAAGATGTCAAAAATTATAAATACTTTTATGGAATATGCATCGACAAAACAAGAAAAAGAACATTTTTTATTTGCTGATACGTGCAACATGCTATTAGATTTAATACAAGAACAATTTATAGCCCACAATATAAATATTGATATAAAAAATGATAATTTCTTTGATATAAAAGGATCTAAAAATATGCTTGAACAAATAATGTTAAATATTTTAATGAATGCCCGTGATGCTTATGATGAAAATAAAGAGGAAAAAGAGAAAATTATCTATATCCAAACAACACAACATAGCACAATAGAAATTATAGATTTTGCTGGTGGTATTGATGCTAAACATCTTGACAAAATTTTTATGCCTTATTTTACGACAAAAGAGCAGGGGAAGGGGACAGGACTAGGTCTTTATATGAGCAAACGAATAATGCAGGAACATTTTAAAGGTGATTTATCTTATGAAAAACTTGAAAATGGATCAAAATTTATACTTGATTTTGAAATAAAAAAGTTACCTAAATCTAAAGAGGAGTTAATTCATGCAGTTTAAAATATTAATAGCAGATGATGAAGAAGTATTTAGAGAGATTTTGGTCTCTATTATTGAGATGTTATTTGGTAAGTATTATCCTTCACTCGAACTAAAAATATCAGTTGCTTCTAACGGGCAAGAGGCATTAACAACTGTACAATCTGAGTTTCAAGATCTCATCATTACAGATATAAGAATGCCTGTAATGGATGGAAAAGAAGCTGTACGAAAAATAAGGTTATTTGATAAGGCTGTTCCTATTTTGGCACTTACGGCATTAGTAAATCCAGATGATGTTGATAAAATCATAGCAAGTGGAGTGAGTAATTATACTGCAAAACCACTAGATCAAAAACTGTTTATTGCTCAAATCAAGTCTTATGTAAACCTTTTTTTGAAAAGTGGATTTTTATATGATAGAAGAGCTATTAACCGTATAAGTAAACAGATATTTAAAAGAAAAATAATTTTTGATATAGATCGTGTTGAAGATATAGAAGAATCTTGGGAATATTTTTTAGAACAAAAATCTATGTTAAATAATAGCCATATTCAAGATATTTTGCAAAATATATATAACTTTGAATTGCAAATGGTTAAAAACGGCATATCAAATGAAATAATTTTAGAAGAAAATGAACAAAATTATTTTATTACTCTATCACGAATGGAACAATTAGGTCATACAAACTGTATGAACTGTTTATCATTTAATAAAGTTGATATAAATTTAATAAAAAAAGATGAAAATTTTATAACATTTTTAATTGCAAAAAATGAAGAAAAAGTTCAGATACAAGAGACAAAAGCACAGATTAAGTCACACAAAGAAGCACGAGAACTTGACTTACGATACACAACACATGAGAAGGTGACGGCTCGAGAACTAGCAGAAGAATTAGACCCTTCTATTGAAGATAAAATAGAAAATTTTGAAGAAGATATTG
>JALUBM010000073.1 GCA_027044845.1 Sulfurimonas sp. | reverse complement strand
AACTTACTGTAATAACTGAGCGAAACCCAACTATAATCATGGATATTCTACGGTACTACAAACCCTATCAATTTATAACTTACTCTCTCAATGAATTTGATTCATCACCTACAATGATAAGTGAATTGATTATAAGTATGGTTGATAAATTAGATATTACATTCAATACCATCGAAGATAATCTCTATTTTGATAAGGATAATTTTTTGGAGATATATCCAAAAGTATTTGAAAATTACAAGAGAGAATCATAATCACATTATTTATAAAATCTATTATAAGGTTTGTAACCACTCAGAGGGTAACCTCTGTGAGTTATCTGAAAGATAAATCTATCTGATTGATATTTATATTTGATATTTGATATATTTAGGAAGTTTACCTCTGGGAAACATCATATTATAAAGGTACAAAAATAGGGTTTTCAATTTATCTTATCAAATTTGGTGGGAATCTATCAAATCGACTGTTTTTTTAAACAAATTTGTATAATTATTAAGATAAATAAGGTGGGAAATTAACCAAATTATTTAAATTAAATTAATGGAGAAAGTTATGGAAAACCCAATATTATATCTACCATCTATTGTATCTCAAAGTTGTTTCACAGATGCAGGTGGAGAGATGGTAGATTTGAAAAAAATAGAGATAGATTATTTTTATCTAATGTTATTCTTGTACACAAAAGAGTTATTAAGTGAAACCCCAAACCTATTAATAAAAGATGGTAAGAGATATTATTTTGATGAAAGTATCCCTTACAAATCAGTAGAAATCGAATTAAGTGATTTTCATAAGTATGGTGTAGTGCAAAATCACAAGTATGAAAATCTAAAGTTATTTATAGAAAATTTATCAAAATTATTTATAAATACAAATATACTTAGAAAAAATAAGGATAAGGATATTGAAACTATAAAAGTTATTGATACTCACAGTTGGGATTCAACTCTACTTACAATCTCTTTTACAAAGAAGTTCGTAAAAGAGTTAATAGGTGTGAAAGATTTTTTTATGAAAGTAGATTTAACCAATTTATTTGAGCTAGGTGGTACTAAATCTAAATCAATCTATTTACTTTTAAAGGATTACTCCAATAGTGGAAATAAAAACATTAAATCTGATGAACTGAAATTATTGATAGGAAATATACCACAGAAATCCACTTTTGATAAGATTATTAACGAAATAAATGAAAAAACTGATATTAAAATATCTTATACTGTTGAGGGTATCAGGAAGAAAGTTTATAAATTTACTATTAGAAGAAAATCAAATCCTAAATCTAAAAATACGAAAAAAGAGATTGATACTGAGGTTATGGATAAATCTAAAAAAAGATTACAGAAGATGAAACAAAAAGGTGTAAAAATTCAAGATGAAGAAGCTTATGTGCATGGAATCTATAACAATGAAATGAAAAAACAAAACCCAATTCCAAGAGAGAAAACTGATAGTGATATTGAATTGGAAAATTTTATTGCTGAATCAATGGCTTTTTTAAATTTAAATGAAGAGATTGATTACAAGAAAAAGAATTATTTGATGTTGTCGGTTGGTAATCAAGATTTTTTTATACAAAATGATTATAGATTATTGAGTAAGTTTAAGATATATGATATGAAAACTGAAACGAATAACTCATCTGAAACATTAGAGTTTATTTATAACAATAAAGTTGAAAGAAACATATTTACAGCACAAGGAAATGGTATAAAAGATTGTGAAATTATATTAATCAAACCTTTGTAATTAGAGAAAATAACAATATAGAGAGTTGTCATACTCTCTGAGTAAACAGACCACTATTTCCATCAAAATAAACCCCATACAACCGTAAAACGACTACTCATCTATATCAATACCCATTTTCAACCTAAAACCTCTTATATGCCGTATTTACTACTATCTTTTCAAAAATATCCTCCTCTCCAGTGTTCTTAATCAAAAAAAACCATATAGCCGTATAAATAAAAATGTAACAAAACAAAAACAAGGAGAGTTCACATGAACAAAAAAGAAATCATAACGGTTGTCGCTAACAAGCTGACAAGCCAAGTAGATAAAAAAGAGGTGCAGAGTGTTATAGATACTTTGTTAGAAACTATCAAAGAGTCATTACAAAATAATGAGAGAGTAAGTTTTAAAGGTTTTTTATCATTTGAAACAAGATTAATCCAAGAGAAGAGTGGTCATAGTTTTGGGAAAGATTGGAGTATCGCTTCAAGATATGTACCAAAAGTTAAGTTCTCAAAATCATTCAAAGATATGTTGGCACTTAACACAAAGGGGTAGAATATGAGATTTGAAGAACTGCCACCGATGGATGAAATCCACAATATCATACTTACATCACTAGAAAAATCAGATTTATTTGTAACAGATAGAGTAAGAGAATTAGTAGTAATCATCTTAGATATGTTTATGCACAAGTGCAATGCTTTAGAGTTTTTTATAGAGAACTATCAAATAAAAAATGATGATTATGAGTTGTTTTTTAAAAAGAGGCTTATAGAGTTGCACGATGAGAATTACTATGAAAGATTGATGAGAAAAGGAGGAAAGATAAATGTATAAAAGTAGTATATTAAGTATGATAGTTGAGTGTGTAGAGGAGTCAGAAGAGAGATTTATTAGTGAATGGGATTATATCTCAACCCTGCAAACTTTACTGTTGTTGATAGATAAGTTCTCTCTACATGAACTTTTAGAGGATTATCACTTCTCCAAACAGGAATATAGTAAATATTTTGAAAAATACACCAAAGAATACGACATGGGATTACATGAAAAAATTATGAAAGAGTTTGAAGAGAGAGGAGCAAGTGATGAGAGTTAGAAATCTAATGGAAGAGATAGAGGAAGTGAAAAGCTCTCTGCCAAAGGATAAAAAAACCCATTTGAGAGACAAGCTAAAAGGTATGTGGAGTGTCATTGAGAGGTTTGAAAAAAATGATGAAATTCACAAAGATGATAGAGCTAAAGTAGAAACTTTTAAGGATTTTATCAGAGATTTTGTGAAGAATGATGGAGCATAAAGAGTTTTGTATATACCTTAGAATTCTACTAAGGTATACTTGTTATTGATGAAAAAGATAGAAAATATTTGAAGTGCAATTATAAAATTTTTATAATTTCATTACAGATTTTTTCAGCCATTAGGGGTGGGACAGCATTCCCAATTTGTTTAAAAATAGATGTTCTAGCACCTTCAAAATAGTAATCATCTGGAAATGATTGCAGCCTAGCTGCTTCTCTAACAGATATTGAGCGATTTTGAGTGTTGTCTGGATGGATATAATAATGACCATCCATAGCGATATGTGCAAGTACTGTGTGACATGATTCTTCATTAGGTTTTACTACATTAAATCTATTCGTAAAAGATTTAGTATTTTTATGAGTAATTAAATCAGGTCGTTCTTTAGCTAGTTCATTATATTTTAGTCTTTCTTTGTTATTAAACCATTTATTTACAGCTATCCTATATATTTCTTTATCTCGTTCATTATGGGGTCTTGTTTCATGTTGGGTTAAAATATTAAACTCACTTCCTCTTATCTTGCTCCATATTAAATATTTATTTGCACTCTCAATATATTTATTTTGTCCTTCAATTTTCTGTCCAGGAAATATTTTTGGCAAATCAACTAATAATTCAGATACTGTGCTACCATCTAACTTATCAGCTACAAAATCTGGATATTTGTACTCTGTATAAATATCTTTATTCCAACCAATTATAATAATTCTTTTACGGTTTTGGAGTACACCAAAATCACTTGCTACTAATTCTTTTAATTCCATATGATAATTTGCATTTTTGATGGCTGATTGTAATTTCCTAAAATATTCCCCTCCACCTGCATTTATTAAACCTGGAACATTTTCAAAAATAAATAACTTTGGTCTAAATTCTTTTAAAAATTTAACATAGTAGGTATATAAATAGTTTCGAGGGTCATCTTTTACTTTTTCTTTCATTCTTGCTCGACCAATTACAGAATAAGCCTGACAAGGAGGACCACCAATAATTACATCTACCGATGATATATTTTTATTTTTCATATTTTGATGAACTATATCAACCATTTCATTAAATGTATCATCTGCAATAGGTTTATTAATTATTTCATTTGAATCAGAAATCTCACTAATTTTCCACAGCTCTTCATTAGATATTTCTTTGAGTAAATATTTATTATAAATATTAAGCTTATTTTCTTTTTTTAAATTCCAATAAGCAGTTCTTGTTTTTAATGTGTTGCAAGCATTATTGTCAGCTTCTATGTGACCAACAAAATTTGCATTATTTCTCCAAAAACCTTCACTAAGTCCACCAGCTCCAGAGAATAAATCTAATACTACCATATACTTTTCATGCCTTCATCTTCTAATTTTTTTATAATTTGTACTATCCGTTTTGATTGTTTATCAGAGGGGTACTTACCTGTTGGAATTAAATTTAAAAAACTTACTTCTTCTGGAGACAATTCATGATGAGTATTCCCCCATTCTATGATTGTGCTCCACTCAAGAGGTGTAAATTTATATAATTTTTTTAATAATTCCATTTCGTTATCAATTTTTTGTTCTTTTTTAGATTCTTTATTCTCGTAGTCTAAATCTTTTTTTGTAATCATATTTTCTAAAAAATCATTTGATAGTGTGATTGTATCTGAAGTATTAATTATATCCTTTAAATTATCCCAGCAACCATCTTTTTTACACCATTCTGAAATATTTGTGACTTTTTCTGGGGTTGTCGATATAAAACTATTGATATATTTACTTATTTTTTTAATTTCTTCTTCAAAATAAGGTTCTATACCTTGTGTCTTCCAGATATGAGTATAATCAATACTTAGTCCCTCTTTTGATAGTAGGTATGAAATTGTAGATAATGTATAGGCTACAATATTAGCTTTATACCCTCCATACCATGGTTCTTTATAAACTATTTTATCACAAGTTTTGAATATGATAATTTTTGCAATAGTATGCGTAAAGTACATATCATTAAATTCTTTATCATTTTTATTCCATCTTGGTACAATAATATTTCCAAATTCCATAAAGTTTTTTTGCGCACCACGACTTACTATTTGTGGCTTATTTTCCCATACCATAAGGAATTTAGCTAAATCAGTTTTTGAAAATAATTGAGGTTTAGGATTTATTTCTTTAAATTCTCTCTTTTTAGCTTCTGTAAGTTTTGATTGAGTTTCAAGATATTGTCCTCTCGCTCTTTCATAAAACCATTTTGTTTTTTTCAATTCCCCTTCTTTAGCAGGAGCCCAGATTCGTCTTGATTTTTCTTCCATTCTAATATGGAATATATCATTAGAAAAGAAATCGGCATCATTGACCTTATTTTGAGTGTTAGCAAACCTTGATATATTTGGTACGACTTCATTAACTTTATCATCATTGATTATTGTTAATTTCATTTGTACAAAAATATCAGATAAATCAACTTTATCCATTTTCATTGTATTGAATAAAGAAGCTGTTGTTTGACCACCATTTACAATTTGAAAGTTCTTTAATTTTTTAATTTTATTATCAGCTGTAATTTCAATATCTTCAGCAGTTGCTGTTAAACCATTGTTGTATGCAAAAAACATACTAGGGTTTTCATTTATTGTTTTTCGAATCCCTTTATTGATTTTTGCTCTAAATTGTAAGAAACTTCGAACATTTGATTCTAATAATCTTGAACCATATTTTTCATATAATTTGGCAAGTACATCACCATTTATTACACATAGGTATGAATGATAAGGTGAAGACTCAATATGTGCAGGCAAGGATGGAATAAGAGTATTAAAATCTAATTCAAAATCTATTTCTAAAGTTTCTTTTTTATTTTTGGAAGTTTCTATTTCATAGAATCTTTTTATTTCCCAAATATCATATGTTACTTGATAATCTTTTATCTGCTCAGAGGGTAGCTTTTTAACACTCTTACTTAGTTGTTTATTGCTAATTAAAATAATATTAATCGACTTGAATCTACTTTGATTATGATAAAGAAAGTATGAAATGGCATAGCCAGGAGAAGTGTCTTCGAGCTCATCATAAAAATGTTTTTCTATTGAATAGTTGAAAAATTTAGTCAATCTTTTTATATTAATTTCTATTTCTGATTTAGTCAAAGTTTTTAGTTCATAGTCATCTTCAAAGTCACAAATAAATAAATTTAGAACTTCCCTATCCTCTATAAATTCATAACCATCTATTTTCATACCAAGGCTTTTATGTCTAAAAGGTAAATATGTATAATCCTCTACTGTTCCATCATCAATAAGATATTCCATTGATTTTTCAAAGAATTGGCTTTCTTTAAAGTCTTCACCTACATCAGCAGATGTATAAATTTGTTGTATAAAGTCATCATAAAATTCTTCAAGTTCATTCATCGCTATTTTCCTTTAATAGTAAATAATTTATCTTTCAACAAAAAGCTTTTGCAAGTGTCTAAGTTTATTCTATAAGTTAATTTTTCAATACCCTCTGGAATTTCAGATATTTTTGGAAAGTCATCAGTAACTGTATAAAATTCATCTGATGTAATAATAAAATATAAATCCTCATATTCTGGAAGTTCTATAAAACCATATTGCATTAACAAATTATTGAATTTATCTATAAGCAGCAGGTCATCTAACCCTATTAGCTCTCTTATATCATTTACCATATCATAAATATTAAATGACTCAGCAACATTTTTTGTTGCTTCTGTGAGTGTTACAACAAATAAATATAAAGCATCTAATTCTGAAAAGAGTTGCTCATAAGATGATATAGTTATACTATTAATAGAAGATTTTGTTTTTACTTCGATTGTCATTGAATCTAGTTCAAAGTCTTGAACAGATTGTAATGGAGCTTTCCAAAACTCTAATACTTCGCTTGAACTGTACTTATTTAACAAATATTTTTTTATTAAATATAATTCACCAATTAAACCTTTTAACTGTTTTTTGTCTATGATTTTTCTAGAACTCTTTAAAAAGTATTGCCATTTTTCTAATCTTTTAAGTATTGACCTAATTGCTAATGTTTCATTGTCTAAATTATAGGTGGATTTTAGCAAGTCCATGCATAGAGTGTAAAATATATCTTTATCTTCAATAGAAGATAAAGTTAATAATAATTGGTTTGTAGAATCAATAGAACCAACTGTTACAGATATACCATTTAAAGCAGGAATTTTTTGATTAATAATAATTTTTGATTGAGTATGCAATATAAATAATAAATTCCCAAATGAATCTTTAGCCCAATAAAATTCAAGTAAATTATCCTTATCAGCAAGAACTGCATTAAAGTTAATATTAGCTTGAGGCTCTTCAATATTTAACCAAGGATTATTATTCATCATCTTCGCTCTCTCCATCAAAATTATTTTTTAACCAAGTATTATTTACCTTATAAGTCACAGAACTAACTTTTCTACTACCGTTTGATTGCCCTGGAAAACTTATTCCGTATGCAACTACAGCTTGTAAATTATTTGGATAATTATCTTCAGTATCTTTCTTTTTAATTTTTAAGATGTGTAAAATAAGAAGAGGCTTAGTTCTAATTCTTCGATAATCTACACCACTAACGGATTTACCATTTAAAGATTTTTTTAGTTGTTCAATATTTTCTAATCCTATTTTTTCATCACTTATGCTACCAACTCTTGATTTATTACCACTAATTTGTAAAGTTGCATTATCAATAAAAGATGACCTCATTTCCTTGTAGATAGTTATATTATCTGATATTTTATATGGGTCACTACCTTTTTTACTATTAGAGATAATAGTAACATCAAAATTATTGATATTTTGAGATATTAAATATTTTTCAATTGTACTGGCATCAGTTTTTATATTTAATGGATGATTTTCATATGACTTAATAAAATCTAATACACTAGCTACTTCTATATCTTTCCAAAGTGGATTTTTCGTTTCACTTCTATCTCTTTGAGAATTTGGCAAAGTTGAGATAAATCTTTTCAGGCTATCTAGATTAGCTTGTATTTTTTTATCGTTATTACTGATTTTTCTTGTTTCTATTAACTCTCCATAATAATTTATTGAGATAGTTGCATCACTAGAGTGGAACATTTTATTTCTAGCTGTTATGATTAGGGATTCATCATGGTTTTTTACTTTTAATCCATATTGACGAGGAGTCAAGTTATGGTCATTCATGATTTTAAATTCTTCTTTTAATTCTTCAGTTGCTTCTGATATATGCTTATACCATCCTATAGCTTCTTCTCTCATGTACAGTCTACATAAATCTTCATACCCATTTCTGTATCCAAACCATCTTCCCATTTGTAAAAGAGTATCATACATTTGTGAGTTTCTTAAAAAATAGCTTACAGTAAGTCCTTCTATTGTAAAACCCCTAGATAAACTATATCCACCAATTGTTATAGCATTTAATCCTTCTTC
>JALUBM010000072.1 GCA_027044845.1 Sulfurimonas sp. | reverse complement strand
TTCTCTTTTAATCTATCATAAAATTCTCTCATTTCATTATTGTACTTTACTGAAACCATAGTTGCCATAAATAATACTCCTCTATAAAGTCTTGAACCAGATTTAGAGATTTTAGGTTTTGATTTTAGAGATGTTCCTGAGTCTTTTACTACTGGGTCTAAACCTGTTAAAGATGTTATCTGTTTTTGATTGGCATTTGGGTATCTGATAAAGAGATGGATTAAAACAATTCCTGCAATCTCTCCAATACCTGGAATAGTTTTAATATTTAAATAAGCTTGTGACATCTCTTCATCTTTTTCAATGATACTTTTTATCTTATTAAGTATTTCAGCCTCTTTATCTTTCATCTCTTTGTGTCTTTTGAGAAGATCCTTAAGAGCATAAGAATTACCATCTTTTGCTTTGAGCGCTTCATGATGATTATTGATGGCTACTCGTTGCTTTAGAGTAAACATATAGTAGCTCATAAGCTCTTTGATCGTTTCTGCTGTTGCATTTACTACAGGTACTTTTATCTCATCTTTACGAGCTACTGCTATAGCACGAGAGAGCATAAGTGCATCAATTCTATCACTTTTACTTCTATGTCCTAATGCTTTAGCAAAGTTACTTGATTGTTTTGGGTTGATGATAAATGCTTGGATGTTTTTAGTGCTGCAAAATTTTGTAAGTATCGCTGAGTAACTACCTGTTGGTTCATAAACAAACACAAGTTTTTCAATATCTTTTTTATAAAACTTTTTTAGTTTCGCATAAAAAGATTTTAGTGATTTTAAGTTGTTCTCAATCTCTAAATCTAGAGAGTTGAGAGGGACATGAATTGAAATTGTTGCTTTACTAACATCTAATCCGATAGAATACATAAGAGAACCTCACTATTTTAATATTGAGAGTTCGTTAGGGTAGGAGTGAAATACTCTCTTACCTGATAAAATAACCTTGTTATACATAATCTCGTCTCATGATATACAATCTAGCTTTCACCGATTCAGTCGCCACTCAAATTTTTAGTATAACTATCTGACTTGGAGTGAATCTAGTTAAAATTTCTGTTTAAGAAAACTAGCTGATTTAGGTTTTGTCCGATATGTTATTTGTACTTAACTCTCTAGGTTTATGATAGCTCAATTGCTATTTGTTATTATATGAGAGTTTTGTTATGTCTCGCACTTCTTTATGTCTATTTAGTTACAACTTAGACTTAGAATGTTTCTAAGCTTGAAAGTAAAAAGCTCACTATGCCGATAGTGAATTTTTATGGTGTTACTGCTTTCAATAAACTTTGTTAGCCTTTGATGATAAGGCTGGTAAGTTTCTTACTTGCGTTTAACTTTTTGTACTTTCCTTCTTCATAAAGCTTTTGCTTTTTGTGAAAAAAGCTCCTCCTAAGCAAGGTGCTTATGATAGATACATAACGATTAAGTAAAGCAACATTTTAGCACCAACCACATTAATCCCTCCTAAACAACTCAATGCTAAAATGTTGCTTCTACGCCTTGTTATATGAACGGGTGTGGGCTATGGAGTTTGTGCGTGGATTTCTCTTTTTTAATCTGTTTTTGAGTTATGACTATATGGTTTTTTGATGAGTGTTTAGCTATATCATCTAAGTTCTTTTTGCTTCTAAACACCATAGCATCTCTATTTCTATTTTTTGACAATAGAAGTAGTGTTGCATGTTTGAATATTCTTTTATTGATTGTAGTTTGTTTATGAGTTAGTTTTTGCATCTTAGCCACTATCACAACTATTGTGAGTTTGTTGAGAAATAGTATAGGGGTGTAATGTCTCCTTTTTCTGTTGTACTATATTTGGTGTCATTAATCCTTGGACTACTCTTGCATATCTATC
>JALUBM010000071.1 GCA_027044845.1 Sulfurimonas sp. | reverse complement strand
GCATCTAAAAAAGCAATAGAAAATGCAAATAGACTTCGTTACATAAGAGCATTAGAACGATTTTCAAAAAGTATTTTATCATATCTTTCCAATAGTGATGTGTTGGAGAGTAAAAAATATAATAAAAAGATAGATAATGCACTCAAACTTTTGAATCGGGTAGAAGAAGTACAACTTTATAAAGGAGAACTTCAAAATCTGCAACGGTTAGTAAAAAAGATGATAAGCTATAGAAATTCTGAAGAAAATATAGATACTATTAAAGAAAAATTGCTCTATAATGCAAATCAACTTGACAAAAATAAAAATGCCAAACGCTACAAAAAAGATAAACACTCCCACGCTAAATATCAAGAGTGGGAGTAGTCAAAGCAGGAATTACTTTGAGTCTTTTGACTCTCTTAGCATAGTGTCCATAAGCGTAAATAATTCTTCTGACGCATTTTCCATTTCTTCAAAATGATGAACAATATCATGAGTATGTTCTAAAACTTTTTCTTGTGACCCCTGCATGTCAAGATAGGATAAGTTTTTATTTGCATTTACATGAACAACATTATGAGGTTTTGCAATTTTTGGATATGATTCTGTTTTGCTAAATCGTTCTTTGCCTTCGCCGTCATACCATTTTCCAAGATTGCATTCATGTGAATTGACAGCTTTTAATGCTTTTTTCAATGTAATTAGTGAATTATACGCACGTGATTTATAAAGTATATGGTCTATTTTTGCGAGCACGACAAATATACTATTTTCCATAAAATAAGAGTAATCAACTATTTTGATGGAATTATCGCTAAGTTCTATTAGTGTTGTTTCAAATTCTTCTATTTTTCCTGTAGAAGCATCAACAGTTTTTTTCATTTCTTCAGAGCTTGTTTGAATTTCACTCATACCTTGTTGGAGTGATTTTATAGAAATAGAGATTTCACTTGTTGCTTTGTGTGTGCGTTCTGCCAGTTTTCTGACTTCATCTGCAACTACTGCAAAACCACGCCCATGTTCACCTGCACGGGCAGCTTCTATAGCGGCATTAAGTGCAAGTAGATTTGTTTGATCCGCAATATCGGTAATAAGTTCTATAACAGAGGTAATATTATTTGTTTGTGACGCAAGTTCATCAATATTTGAATGATTTGTACCGACTTGTTCATTGAGTTCATGCAGTTCATTGACGACATTATTGATATTTGCTCTTGAATCATTTGCTAGATGTGCAGCCGAGTCCATTGCTTTTGTTACATTTTTGAGATTATTTATACTTGTTCTTAAATCAGTTTGAATAAACGAGAGTGATTCTGACACATTGACACTTTTTGTACTGAGTATAGAGTTAAAAGAGTCTCTTTGGGCTTTTTTATACTCTTTTTGCATAAAGTCTATACTTTGAGAAATATTTTGTATAGCTGTGATAAATTCACCCGATAAACCTTCTGAAGAAATTTTTTTACTGAAATCTCCTTTTGCTGCATTTGTAAGTGTCATATTAATTTCAGCTATTAATGTTTGTATATGATTAAGTAGGGTAGCCAAGCTTTTACCCATTATTCCGAGTTCTGTTTCCTCAGTATAATTGGTGCATACATGTGATAAATCACCTTTTGAAATATAGGTAATAAAAGTTGTAAAGTTTTCTATACTGTGAGTAATTGATTTTCTAATAATTGCTGCAAATATAAAAACAATGAAGGCAACAAGCAATCCAGCAAAAAGAACAAGATATTTATAAAAAGAGAGTTTCATTTGTAGATTTGCTGAACTGTCTGCAAGTTCTTTTTGCTTTAAGTTTACAAGTTTTTTAAAGTATTTTCTTGATTCCTCCGCAGGTGGTGTCAATGTTATGTGATATTTTTTATAAATC
>JALUBM010000070.1 GCA_027044845.1 Sulfurimonas sp. | reverse complement strand
CTTCTAATGCAACTAATGCAAAAGAAACAAGTATTGACAGAAGAGACTTTTTCAGAAAAACAGCAGCACTTTCGGTGACTGCACTTGCTGGAACATCTCTACTGGCATCAGAAGAAGCAGGGGAGCCTGCTATTTTAAAGCCTACTCCATGGGGAATAAAATGGGGTGATCCCATAAGCAAAAATCTTTATGGTATGCCATCTAAGTATGAACACAACGTAACAAGAAGATATACAAAACTTTTAGCATCTGGTAACTATAGAGCATCAATTGCTGTAACACCTATTCAAGACCTGAAAGGAATTATTACACCTAATGGTCTATTTTTTAGCCGTAGTCATGGTGGAGTAGCACATATTGATCCAAATGAGCATAGACTTATGATTACAGGTATGGTTGAAAAACCTCTTGTCCTTACAATGAAACAGCTCAAGCGTTACCCAAGTGTAACTCGTACACACTTTATTGAATGTCCAGCAAATGGTGGACAAGAGTGGAGAGGTCCGCAATACAATTCTTTACAATTTGCAAAAGGTTTTATGTCTTGTGCTGAATGGACAGGTGTTTACGTTAAAGATATTTTAAAAGATTTAGGTGTTAAGAAAGAGGCATTATGGATGCTTGCCGAAGGTGGAGATTCATCTAAGATGGGTAGAACTATTCCAATGGAAAAAGTTTGGGATGATGCTATGATTGTTTGGGGGCAAAATGGTGAAGCATTACGTCCTGAGCAAGGGTATCCTATTCGTCTTATCGTTCCTGGTTGGGAAGGTAATTTATGTGTTAAATGGCTTCGTCGTTTAGACTTTGCTAGTGAACCATGGTATTGTAAAGAAGAAACCTCTAAATATACGGTTCTTAAACCTACAGGAAAGGCAATCCAACACTTCTACGCAAATGAAGTAAACTCAACTGTTACTTCTCCATCTCCAGAAATTGATTGGACAGACTTAGAGGATGGTGATATTGTAGAAATCGAAGGACTTGCATGGTCTGGTATGGGTACGATTACAGGTGTTGATATTTCATTTGACGGTGGTAAAAACTATACACCAGCAAACCTTAAAGGTTTAGTGCTTCCTAAATGTTGGACACGTTGGAGTTATATGCATACGTACAAAAAAGGTGAAGATCTTATTCTTGCTTCTCGTGCAAGGGACGATGCGGGTTACATTCAACCTACTATTGATCAAGAGACACTTGAAGTTGGTGTTGAAGCCGTGTATCATAGAAATGCTGTTGAAACATGGAAAGTTGAAAAAGATGGAAAAATAACTCACGTTGAAATACGTTCACAATTAGATCGCAAAGGCAAAGGCCCGTTATTTATTAAAGGAGAAGCGTAATAATGTTGAAAATAAATAAAAAATTATTGATTTCAATCTCTGCAGCTGTTGCATTGTCTTTAGGATTATCAGCATGTATGGAGAGTGCTACTCCAGCAGATTCTGATACTGTTACAAAAGCATCTATTGATGGTGGGGTATTATATCCTATCACAAAGGGTAAAACAAGTGCATATTATGTAAATACTAAAGCACATAATTTAGATGTAAAGTATGGTCGCACTCCTACTAAAGCAGAATATGATGCATGGAATACAGATATAATGCCTGATGGAACAGGTCTTCCCGAAGGTCATGGAACTGCAGATGAAGGTTCAGATATTTATGATACAAAATGTACAATGTGTCATGGTGACTTTGGTTCAGGTGGTGGTGGATATCCATCACTTGCTAAAGGAAATGCTTATGATTTACATAAAACATTGACAAATCAGAGAATCAAACCTAATGATGATGGTCCAGTACGTGTTTTTGGTACATATTGGCCACAAGTTACCACACTTTTTTGGTACATCAAAGA
>JALUBM010000069.1 GCA_027044845.1 Sulfurimonas sp. | reverse complement strand
CATCATCAAAATATTTTCTAATTCTTTGGTTAATCTTACTATTTTTTTTTTTTTTTTTTGCCATAAAGAGATTATAACACAAGTTTAAATAAAATATAAAAGAACCGTTATATAATAGTTCTATGAATTACCCTAATGAATGGACTCAAAAAGAGTTTTTACAAAATAAGAAAAAATTAGCACAAGAGGGTGTGAGTGTTGTACTTATTGACACTATTTTATCCCCTATTGAAAAAGCTGATACTATCGTATATAATCCTTACGAACTTAACAAATACCCCAAAGGTTCTATTTTTGTTTTTTACTGCGACACAGGAAAAGCGACGCATGAGCGACTAGGAGAATACAAACAAAAATTTCCTGAGTACCATTGCATTTCGCTTAAAGGTGGACGTGGATACTGGCGAAAAAATATGATGCTTTTGGATGATGGAAATGATAGCTAAGAAAATAGAAGAGTTTATATACTATTTGAAAGAAGAACGCTATTATGATGCCCATGAAGCACTTGAAGAGGTTTGGTTTCCCCGCCGTTTTGAAAAGAACAAAGAGATACAACTGCTCAAAGGTTTCATCAATGCCTCTGTCAGTTTTGAGCTTTTAAAACGGGGCAGAGAAGAACAAAGTAAAAAGGTCTGGGCAAATTATCTCAAATACCGTGTGCATCTCTTTGACATAAATTCTGTGCATCAAAACAGTTACTATCAACTTTCAAGACTTATAGAGCATAAAAAGCAAAAATGCTCCAAACGCCATAAAACTTGATGTCAAAAAAAGATATGCTGGATAATATTCATATACATACCCCGCTATCAAAGCCCCACTAAGTCCTCCAAGCCCATAGCCTAGTCCAGAAAAAAATTGCTGCGAAAGGCTTTTATGCTGGTAAATACGAAATAAATAACTAATAGCTGCCGTATGAAAAAGTGCAAAAGAAAAGGCATGCAAGGCTTGAGCAAAAAAGAGTATGCCAAGTGTTTGGGGAAAATAAAATACTAAAAACCAACGAAGAACTGTTACCAAAGCAGTAAAGCGTAAAATATTAAGTAGATTTCCAAGTAAAAGTTTCCCTTGAAAGAAGAACATAAGAATCTCTATTAAAACACCAAAACTCCATAAATAAACCGTCGTATCAAGGCTAATTCCATGGTCTGTTTCATAGATTGTAAAAAAATTATAAAAAGAACCGAAACTCATTTGCACTAAAATCAGTCCACCCCATAATTTCCAATCAGATAAAAGAGAAATATCATTAATAACACTCTCTTTTCTCATGTAGCTCTCATGCGGTGCAGCGGCGAGTACTTTATAGGCGACAAAAGAGGTTATAATCGTAAGCAGAAGTAAAAAATCAATGGCAATATAGGACGAACTTAAAAACTTCACTAACACAAGTGCAACAATTATAAAGCCAAAAGAGCCAAAAAGACGTGCTCTTCCATACTGCTCTTTGCCAAGCGTATGTAACGATATTACTTCTACTAAAGGGAGCATAAGACTCATACCGATACCTAAAAAGATATTGGAAAACAAAAGAGCATAAAAATATTCTAAAGTAAAATAAAAAGAGAATACACTCCCAATAATAAGCACTAAAGCAACTTTAAATATAAAGGCATTGAGTTCTAAACCTCTCATAAATAAAAAAGGCAAAATAAAACGTACCAAAGGTGCTGCTGCAAAAATAACGCCTATCTCACTAGCATCATACCCCACCATACTTAATACTTTTGGCATAAATATAATATATATACCAACAATCCCAAAGTAAAAAAAGTAAAATAGAGCTAATAAATAAAACATTTTAGAATTATACCCGCGTTTACTTTGTATTATCCAGTCATTATCTTTACATTTACTTATTATTAAC
>JALUBM010000068.1 GCA_027044845.1 Sulfurimonas sp. | reverse complement strand
TTTCAATACCATTTGCATTATAAATTTTTAACCCAAAAAAGAGGTAGAGTAAAGGAGCCACATAAAAAATTACTCGAGAGTAGGCAAAAAACCAAAAGAAGCTCGCACTTGTGTAACTTATTTTTTGATACCATTTTAAATTTTTAGACATAAACGCATTTTTAAGTAAAAATATCTGAACCATCCCCTGCGTCCAACGAACACGCTGAAGAACAAGAGCATCAAAACTCTCTGTTTGAAGTCCTCGAACCATAGCTTCACTTATATAAACACTTTTATAGCCCCTGTCATGTAATTTAATAGCTGTCTCTGCATCTTCAGTAATGGTCTCACCCGCAATTCCTCCCAACTCATCAATGAGAGAACGCCTTAAAACAGCAGCGGAACCACAGAAAAATGAACTTTCCCAAAAGTCATGACCTAATTGAATATTTTTATAGAACATATCATTTTCACTAAGAGCCGTCTCTCCCATTTTTAAGTTTCTTTCTATTGGATCTTGATTATAAAAAGCATGAGGAGTTTGCACTAAAAATATTTTTTCATCTTTTAAAAACCAACCTGTTGTTTTTTTTAAAAATTGTTTCGCTGGAACATGATCAGTATCGAGAATTAAAATAAAATCATTATGCATTTGACTTAAAGATTCATTGAGATTACCAGCTTTAGCATTTTCATTCTTCTCTCTTGTCACATACTTTGCACCAACAAAATCACAAAATTTGATAAGTTTTTTTTTCCTCTCTCTTGCAGCTTGAGCCTTTTGCTTATTTGTATCATTACATTTTTGTGTTGTACCACCATCATCCAATAAATTGACTGTAAATTTATTTTTAGGATAATCAATTGCAAGTGCTGCAAGCACCGTATTTTCAATGATTATTTGAGGCTCATTATAGGTAGGAATTAAAATATCTACACTCGGCCAATCCTCTTGGGGATACTCATCTAAATCTATAGATTTTCTATGTAAAAGATTTAGAGAAGTAAATATTCCAAGAAGATAGATTATTATTGCAAAGAGTTCTGCTAAATAGAGTGAGATAGCACCTATAAAATCAAAAAAACCATTATATGTTAATGACTCAAAAGTTCTCCAATAGAGATATCGCATCACTACAATAAATCCCATAAATTTTATAAATAAAACAACATTAGGAGGAAGTTTTTTAAATTGTAAGGCAATGAGCATAAAAAGTATAGCACCATAGCCAATAGCAAATTGTGTATTTATATTGTACTGTGCATCTATGAGAAAATATGTTATTAAAAATAAGACAGCAAACAAGAGGGCTCTAGTAAAAAAATGTGCATACAAGAAGTTTACCATTTTATCATACATCTTTGCTCTATCCACTTCCTCTTTTATTAGGGTAAAAATTGTTCATCTATATTAAATTTATTTTTAGTTTTAATTTTTTTTCTATGATTATGGGGAACTGTTTTATTGGTAGGAATATCTTCTGCCCAAAAAGACGCTTTTTTTGATATATTTTTTTTTACTTGAACCTTTGTTTGTTCATGTTGCATATTATCTGAACTATGAATATCCTCCTCATCTTCACTATCTTCATAAACAGGAACAAAACATTTTTTACACTCATTCCAAAGCGAATCATCCTTTTTATAAGGAGAAATTAATTCTTCTCTTCTCTTATACTCTCGTCTTTTTTCCTCTTTCTTTTGAAGATTTTGAACGATTGGTTTTCTCACGCTAGCTCTAGGTATCTCATATTGCCTTGGCTTTTTGTATGCCTGATGAGGCTCTTCATAATAAGGTTTTTCTTCTCTTTCATTTGCTATAAAAACAGCTTTCTCTTTCACAAAATCACACTTTCGTATATATGCATCCCTAGTCATCTCTCGTACATCTGTT
>JALUBM010000067.1 GCA_027044845.1 Sulfurimonas sp. | reverse complement strand
GTAATCCTATTGATGAAGTGAAAATAACATATAATTTAGTGAAAAACAGCGATTATTTAGATTATGTTCCTATTAAAAATCATCTGGTGGAATTTGAAATAGAAGTAATTGTAGATACAAAATACAGTGGTATTTGGTATCCTGTAATTATTTCATGTGATTATATAGATTTATTAATTCATCAAGAAAGAATAAGTCTTACTGAAACACAATCAGAAATAAAATTAATACCTTATTTAGGTGCGCATCACACAGATTCCCCACTGTTGTATGTAAATTCTAGTGTAGAAACTATAGAACATATGAGAAATAATACATTAACTTATCAAGTTATTTTACCAAAAGAATCAGCTGAATCTTTATATGAATATAACTACAAACCTACTGAATATTTATCAAGAATGTCTCTTGATGAAGATGGTGCAAAGTTCTATATGATTACTGTAGATGCGTTTATTACCAATTACGCAATAGAAGATGGGGCCCAAAATTACAGTAAATGCCCAAATATATATGAAGAAAATAAAGGTATATTAAGTTGTGATTTTATTCCTATGTTAAATGATACTTGGTTCACCGATACTTTAACCACCTGTAGAGCTCAAGCAACTTCTTATTGGTATACTACGGTATATGATAAAAACTGGAAAGAATATGATTTGCCTCATTCAGGATTGTGCCCTGATGACAATCATCCATATACAGCGGATCAAACAAGAGGATATGTATGGTATAAAGTAATACATTATTACAATAAAACAGATAATGAGTTAACTAAAATGGCAATTCACCAAGTTCCTAGAGCATTAGTAGAGTCATATAGGAAAATTTATATAAAAAAAGGATTAAAATGAATGGTTCAGGAATGCCACAAGTAACATCGGCAAAAATAAAGCTAGGCGATATACAAGCTTCAAAAGAGGTTCTTTTTACTACTTTATCAGAAGATAAGAAAATAACTGGGACAGATAATTTTAATTCTAGTAACGCAGATGGTGTTGCAGTAAAAAAAACTTCCATAGATATTTCTCGTAATATAGTTTCTGATTTAAAGCTATGTTTTAGCATAAAAGTAAATTGCTCTAAAGTTGCAGGAACTTTGGAGATAGATAAGGTTACTTTGAACGGAAATAGAATATATTTAGAAGACAATGAGTCAACTAAGGAAATGGATAAAAAAGAATTAATAACTTTAATGAAGAGTTCGTATTATTCAAGCACAGATAATTCTGTTAATGTTGAATCTGAACAAATAAATATAAACGCGGATCCTATTACATTCAACGGAAAATTTAACGGAGGGGGGAAATCTTCTAAAGTTACTTTAAATAAAGAAGGTTTTTTTTCAGGGGATATAAAATTTTCAATTCCATCAGAAGCAGGTAATGATTTGGACAATTTTTTATATACGATTAATAGCATAGAAATAAATTATACTTTCACTCCTTCTTCAGGGGCTTCCTCAAAAAACACATATAAGAAAGATTTTACAAAAAGAGTAGCTTTCATATGGTTTAATGACGAAGTTATATTGGCTACAAGTAAAAATTATCACTATCACTATGCAACTGCTTTTTATGCTACAAAAAACAATTTTGAATTCAATAATTTTAAATATATTAAGGATAAAAGATCACCAATTATTGTAAAAGCATTTTTGATTACATTAATGCAATATGGTATAGAACAATTTTCTTATGATATAAAAAACTTATTAGCAGCTTCTAGAGTAAACGACGATGGGGCGTTTTTATATTTAGTAAATTTTGCTTTTCTTTATAATAAAGATATAAAGATACCAACTGAAATAAATATTATTGTAAAATATATGGATAAAGATGGCTTACAAACAAATACAAGTAATAAAATAGAGCTGACGGGTAGAGAA
>JALUBM010000066.1 GCA_027044845.1 Sulfurimonas sp. | reverse complement strand
CTATTATGGGACTTACAAACTCAAGTTTTATTTTTGTTGTTGGTGTCATTTTCTTCTTTATTGCATTCAATATGATGGAACCTCTTGTTCAATCAATGATAAGTAAATTTGCTAAAGTACACCAAAAAGGAACTGCACTTGGTATTGCCAATACATCTGCATATCTCTCTACATTCTTTGGTGCAACTATTGCTGGTGTCATGTTGGGAACAACTGATAGAATTACTATTGGTATAAGTGTTGCTGTTGTAGCGATTTTATGGCTTATTTGGATGCTTTTACGATTTGAAAATCCTACAAAACATGCGTTTTTATTTATACCTGTAGCTGAAGTTTCTATGGATAAATTAGAAAATCTTGAGCATGAGCATATTGCAGAATGGTATATAAATGAAACAGAGCAAGTTGTTGCTGTAAAATATGCAAGTGAAAAACTTGATGAAGATACAATTAAGACACAAATCGTAAAATAGATATTAAGTATCTGAGCATAATATTGCTAGTTATTGTCGTCTCTACGACTGTAATAAATTTTTATTATGCTCTACAACCATCTCATCAAGTTCTCTAAATAGTTCTTTACTTGACTCTTCCATATGCACAAAATTCTCTATAATTTTCTCTTTATTTTGAGGATTCATTGCCTCTCCTCTCTCTATATAACGGATATTATCCAATACATATTTATGGACAAGAGAGTGAGGTTTTTCCGCATCATAATAAGCTTGTGTTTCTCCAAATATCTCTCTTGCAGTACTAAAATACCACTGCCCAAGCTTACATTTTGTATGGTCTGAAAACTCTTGTACTTTTTTCTCAGCAAGAATAGACGAGTATGTATTTGATTTGAAAAGAACATGGTCAATTTTAACAAGAATAACAAAAAGTTTCTCTTTGATGTAGTTTGTTTTTGCTGAAGTTTTCACAGAAGATTCTTCAAATTCTTTAAGTACCGTGGAAAAATTCTCAACACTCTCTACTGAATTATTTGCTATTTCAGATATTTTATTTGAATTTTCTTGAATCTCTGTTGCTTCCTGCTGAAGTGTATTTATGGTTACACCTATCTCTGTTGTCGCTTTTTGTGTTCTCTCTGCAAGTTTACGAACTTCATCTGCAACAACAGCAAAACCTCTACCATGTTCTCCTGCTCTAGCTGCTTCTATTGCCGCATTAAGTGCAAGTAAATTTGTCTGTTCAGCAATATCTTTAATAAGATTGAGAATATTACTAATCTCACTTGTGCGTTCATTCAAAGCTCCTACACTCGCATTTGATGCCATTAACATATTTACAAGCATTTCAAACTCTTCCCGTATTACATCTACTGAGTGCATACTTTGCGTCGCTTTTACTTTAAAATCCTCCACAGTTTTTGCAACATCTAATACATCCTCAGAACTATTCATTAAATCACCTTGAACTACTTTTAGTCCAGTAGCAATACCACCTCCAACAGTATGCAATCTAGCTGACATTTCTCCTCGAAGCTTCATATTTTCTGCTGATTGTATTGCATCCACGGAAATATTAATAACATCTAAATAACTTGAAAATGCACTATTAAGCCCCTCTTTTTTAGCATGAATAAAGACCCCTTTTGAAGCATTTTTAACAGCTTCTGCCATCTCACTTGTAAAGGTATGTAACTGCTGCATAAATTTATTAAATTCTTCAGACATAATAACTGTTTCACCCTCCCCATACATTGCTGCACGCTGGGTAAAATCACCCTCTCTTACCTTTTCAATAGTCTGTGTAAGCCCTTCCATACTATGCTTTACATACATAAGATGATGTCTCAAATAGAGTGCTAAAGAGATATGAATAAAAGTCATAAAGACTAAAACATAAGAAAATTCAATAAAAACAGTTTCAAGTATAAAACCAG
>JALUBM010000065.1 GCA_027044845.1 Sulfurimonas sp. | reverse complement strand
AGTGTTTCTTTTAATAAATATGCAAAATAAATTGATGCTGATTCAAGCTTTAAATCACTTGGTAATATTGACAAAGGGAGTGCGAATGAGAGAAAAAGATTTCCTTCTTTTGAAATCCATTGATTCTTTCTACTACCAATACCAGATCTTTGAATATCTACAACAATAGCAATAGGTGCCTGAAATTGCTTTAATGTAAGTTTTTCCTTAAGATAAAGTTGTGTAGAAGAGAGACTCTTATAGTAGAGTATCTTCAAGACTAATTCTCTTCCCATTAATATATGCTGTAACATCCATCTCTTTTTTTGAATTGGGCTGTACACGAAAAACTCTTATACTCCCACGTTTACAACTCACTACAATACTCTCTTTATTAATTGATATAATTTTTCCTGATGTGTTATATTCACTACTATTCTCTTCAAGAGTAATCTTTTTAAGTTTCAACCCTGAAGAGAGATAAACTCCTGGCCATGAGGTAAATGCACGATATTTATTATAAAGTTCATACGCATCTTCAAAATCCACTGCACCATCTGCTTTAGTAATCTTTTTACAATGTGTTGCCATACTTTCATCTTGTTTTCTTGATATAAAGCTAGCAAAATTTTCTAAAATCTCAACAGTTAAATCTGCAGCAACGTGGGTGAGACGCTCAAATAAAGAGTCAACCATTTCATCATCACTCACTTTTATTGTTTTGATTTGAAGGATATCACCTGTATCAAGTCCCTCATCCATAAGCATTGCAGTAACACCAGTTTCTTTATCACCATGAAGTAATGTCTGCTGAATAGGGCTTGCACCACGGTATTTAGGCAAAATTGAAGCATGAAGATTAATACATGGAGCATACTCCAAAATTTCTTTAGGGAGTATCTGCCCATATGCCGCTACTACAATGTAATCACACACTATTTCATGTAACTGTGCTACTGTTTGTGAATCACGAAGTCGCGTCGGCTGGTAAACTTCTAGTTGATGTGCAAGGGCTAAGGACTTAACAGGTGAGGCACTCATCACTTTCTTACGTCCAACAGGTTTATCTGGTTGCGTATATACTGCTGTAATATTTATCTCTGGCGTATCAATAAGCCTTTGAAGTATTTTTTGTGCATAATCAGGCGTTCCCATAAATATAACATTCATCTATTCAACCTCTCTCATAAATAGTGTACCCCCTAAATGAGTACTATCAAGCATAAAACTACGCACATCACTCAAATCAAATCCACTTGCCAAAAACATAGATTTACCTGCACTGAGTAAATACTCTGCAGCTTTAAGTTTCGTCACAATTCCACCTGTAGCAAAAACATTATGAGGATTGACATCTTTTTGTAATTCTTCTTCACTTATATTGCTAACTTTTTTCATTGCTTTTGCATAAGGATTTTCTCGTGGGTCTCCATCATAATAAGCATCAATATCAGAGAGAATAATAAGCATATCTGCTGCTGTATTTTTCGTGATATAGGCTGAAAGTTGATCGTTGTCACCAACCTCAAGTTCATCTGTTGCTGTGGCATCATTTTCATTTACAATAGGTATAACTCCATTACTAATTAAGGTATCAACAGTTTTTTTTATACGAGTAATATCATCCTCTTTTCTCAAATTTGCAGCTGTCACAAGTACCTGTGCAACAAGTTGCTCATATTTTGCAAATTTTTTAGTATATTTATGCATTAAAACAGGTTGCCCTATTGCAGCAAGTGCTTGTTTATTTGCAAGAATAGTTCTATCTAGCTTGATTTTTGTATAACCACCTGCAACAGCACCTGATGAAACTAATATTATCTCATACTTTTTCCGTAAAACAACTAAAAAATCGACAAGTGCCTGCATACGATCAAGAGCAATCACTCCATCTTGTGTTAAAACAGCACTTCCAACCTTTACAAC
>JALUBM010000064.1 GCA_027044845.1 Sulfurimonas sp. | reverse complement strand
GATTCATATAGTCCCCTTTTAGTCAATAGCTATGGTGGCATACATACCAGGATAAACTGATTTGTTTAATGTTTTAAACGATACTTTTATTTTAAAAGTATGTGTCATCGGGTTTGAATTTGGAATAATTGCCGTAATAGTTCCAATAGCTTTTACACC
The DNA here is from genome assembly GCA_027044845.1 of Sulfurimonas sp. Taxonomy (GTDB): domain Bacteria; phylum Campylobacterota; class Campylobacteria; order Campylobacterales; family Sulfurimonadaceae; genus Sulfurimonas. The sequence goes on along the minus strand of JALUBM010000064.1, from coordinate 1,747 downwards.
AATAGAAGGAATTTCTACTTTTACTTTCTTCCCATGATGAATAAGATTTAGATTACTTTCCGCAATTTCAGCTGAAATTTTTAAATCACTTAAATCAGAGAGTACAAAAGCAGGCATTCCAGGCATAGCCATCTCACCGACTTTAATATTTTTTGCTATAATAACACCATTATTTGGAGCTTTTATATCTAAGTATTTATATTGATTTTGAACTTCTTGAAGTCTTGCTTTTGCTATATTTATCATATCTCGTAGATTTTTTGCAGCTAATTGTAGATTTTCTACTTCATATTTAGAAACCATATCTTTTTTTAACAGTCTTTTATAACGTTCAAGATTGAGATCGACATTGGTGGATTGATTTTCATACATTTGCAATGAAAGTTCTGCCTGACGTTTCGCTGAATCTATTTCATGTGAATCTATACTATATAGTACTTGCCCTCGCTTCACTTTTTCACCTTCGTTTGCATTTACTTTTGTTACAAACCCCATAAAACGACTTGTAATCATTTTCTGATTATCTGAGATAACACTTCCTGAAAGTGTTAAACTTTCAGCTATAAGTGAAACACCAAGTGCCAGTAGTAGTATTATTTTTTTCATGTTAGTCTTCTCCATTTGCTAATTTTTCAAGTGCAAGTATCTTTTGAGTTCTTTTGTTTTTTGCTATTTGCAGTTGTAGTATTTTTTCTATTTGTGCTGATTGTTTTATAATGACATCACTCATAGAAACAAGTTTTTCTTTGTATCTGCCTTCATAATTTTTATAAATGGCGTTTGCTAAATCCAGCTCTTTTTTTAATGATGCAATCTCTACATTAACACTTTCTATCTCAGTTCTTATTTTTGCAATTTTCAAAAGAATTCCTTCTTTTGCAAGTTCGACCTGTGAGTGCATTTTTAGCTTATTGATTCTTGACTTTTCGATTTTTGATGCATCTATACCACCGTCAAAAAGATTCCAGCTGAGTCTTGCACCAATTGTATAGGCTTTATGCTCGTCGGCATCACCTAAAAAAGTGTTATCTGCGGTGCTAACTTCGCCAAATGCTCCAAGTGTAGGATAATAGGCTGATTGAGAGGCTTTAAGCATATCTTTTGTGATTTTTAGTCCTGTTGCAGCTTTCTTTAAATCTATATTATGTGCTAAAATATCTTTATCACTTATTTTAGGCATTGTAATCTCTGTTGCAGGTGGTTGAATATGATTTACTTTTTGGTTGAGCAAAAAACTAATATAATGATACAAAAGTTTTTTATTTGAGTCCATTTGTACTAAAAGTCGTTCAACATTTCCTTTTTTTGCTTTGACTTCTAAAAGGTCAACATGCTTTGCATAGCCTACGTTAATCATCGTCTTTGTCGTATTTTCCAATATATTAATGTTGTTTAAAATCTTAGTGAGATTTTTTATAGAGGAGTCAAGCAAAGCCATATTATAAAAACTTTTCTTGAGTTCATACTCTTTTTGTTGTTGGATTTTATTTTTATCAAGAGATTTTATCTCTTTCATTTTCTTCATAATATCTGTGTAGCTACTTAACATAAATCCTGTAAAAAGAGGAACTTCATATTTTAATTTACTTTGAAAAAAAGTTCTATAATTCGGATAATTTAAATCATTTGGTTGTACTTTTAAAATATTTGGATTTGTAGAATCAAATTGACTAAATCCAAAATCTCCAAATGTTGCCTCACGAGAAGTAAGCTTAAAACCAAATACGTTTCCTGCATCGTTTGATCG
>JALUBM010000063.1 GCA_027044845.1 Sulfurimonas sp. | reverse complement strand
CAAGTGACACGGTTTCTTTAAATAAATTTTTTATCGGAGTTTATTATGAAAAAGATTCTTTTCATAGTTGCCTTATTGGCATTAGCGTTTAGTTCTGCACAAGCATGTGAACCATGTGGTGAAATCAAAATTCTACCAACAGATACATTGAAAAGCTGTTCTACGGGGGAAAGTAAAACAGTTGAAGTTTTAATCTACAATCCAGAGTATTGTTACTCAAACATTACAGATATTTCACTTAGTGATAATGCAAACTTTGACCTAAACCGTAGTTTTGGTGATGTTCCTTGTGGTGATGCATCAACATTTAATATGCGTGGTTACCAATACTGTACAGTTGGTGTAACTTTCAAACCTTCTACAACATCAGGTGATTTCTCTACTGACATTCAAGTTACAGATAGAGATACTGGTATTCATGCAGCTACTGTTAAGGGTGAAATTAAAGCATGCTGTGATGGTTCAAAATGTGACGGTAAAGTTACTGACTTGACACTTCAATATAACGGTAGTGAAGTTTCTCCTCTTATCGAAGTATTTCAAGGGAAATACAAAGATTATGCAGATGATAAGAAAAAAGGTAAAAAGAAAGACGACAAGAAAAAAAGTAAAATTGTAAAAGTTTTTTCAGGTGTTGTAGCTCAGGGTGAAACTTTTGAATTTTTTGGACAAGATAAAAAAGGTACTTTAGGTACAAAAATATTTGTTCTTGTAAATGGAGAATTAGCAGCTCAAATTCATACAAGCTGTTCAAAACCAATAGGTCCGGATTTAGTTGTAGGTGACTTTACAGTAATTAGCGGACACAGTAAAAATGGTGGCGTATTAAAATCTGTCAATTGTCCTGATGACGATATGGATGCACCAGTTGGCGAATGTACAACAGGTAACTGTGATGGAAAAGTAACACAACTTACTCTTGAAAATCTTGGTGATTCAGGTGTTGTAACTGTAACTGAGAAAAAAACAGGCGCTGAAATTTTTAACGCTTTCGTAGCAACAGGCGATACTTTCACTTTTAACGGTAGTGACGACAGAGGTACTATGGGTACTGAAATTTATGTTGCTGTTGATGGTGTTGAAAATGTAGCTATTCATACTAGTTGTTCAAAACCAATCGGTCCAGATATGACTTTTGGTGACTTTAAAGTAATCGAAGGTTACAGTAAAAATGGTGGACTATTAGGTGGTGTGACTTGTCCAACTGATTGTAATATTACAAAAAAAGTAAACTACCTAGCAGGGCTAAATCTTGTAAGTCCAACAGACTCTTCTCATGTATATGTAGCAAGCAATGCACTTGTATTTAATGAATACTATGAAGCAAATGAAGGTTTAGCTGTAGTTGCACTTGATAGTAGTGTAAATGCAATTACTAGATTAACATTTGATGTAAATCAAACTGCTGGTCTGTTTATGCCAAGAATGGCTGGTGATAATGGCACTTACTATACAACTGATATTAGACATACAAATCGTTATGGTTTTATGTTCCCCGCTGGTAATACGTTAAGTAAGCTTAACTTTACAACTTGGAGTGTAGATTTTACAGGTGTTGTATCTAGTCTTTCTTTAATTGAAGTGGCTGATTTTAATGAAGCAACAGTTGTAGAAAAATCTTGTCCAGAGCAAACTTCTAACCAAGATGATAAAAATGTTGGTGAGTGTACAACAGGTAACTGTGATGGAAAAGTGACACAGCTAACTCTTGAAAACCTTGGTGCTTCAGGAGTTGTAACTGTAACTGAAGATAAATCAGGTAATGAAATCTTTAATGGTTATGTATCGACAGGCGATACTTTTACATTTAATGGTAGTGATGATAAGGGGACAATGGGAGTACAAATCCATGTTGCAGTTGATGGTGTTGAAAATGTAGCTATTCATACAAGTTGTTCAAAAGCAATTGGTCCAGATA
>JALUBM010000062.1 GCA_027044845.1 Sulfurimonas sp. | reverse complement strand
GTTTTATGTCTATTTTGCTTAATACGAAAAAAAGCAGTAAAAAAGAGATTATAATTTTTATAGCTGTTTTAATTTTTTTTGCCAACGAAAAATTCTTTTATTACATAAGGTTTTTTATTTTGAGATTCGTAATATGTTCTCATTAAAAGCTCGGCCAAAAATCCAGTGGATATAAGCTGAATACCAGCAATTATAAATAAAATTCCAACCATAAAAAGCGGTCTCTCACCTATTGATTCACCCAAGATTTTTAAAATTAAAAGATAAAATTCTATTAAAAATCCCAAAAATAAAATAAAAAAGCCTACACCGCCAAACAAATGCATAGGTCTTGTCGCATATTTTTGGAAAAAAAGCATAAGCATCAAATCACTTATAACCTTAAATGTCCTACCAATACCGTATTTGCTTTTACCATAAATTCTCGGATGGTGTTTTACGTCAACTTCCGTCATCTTAGCTCCGTACAAACTTGCCAAAACTGGTATAAATCTATGAAGTTCTCCATATAAACTCAGATTTTTTGCGACATCGCTTTTGAAAAGCTTTAAAGTGCAGCCATAATCGCTTATATAAACACCGGTAAGTTTTCTTATTAGCCAGTTTGCAATTTTACTAGGAACTTTTCTGAGTAAAAATCCATCTTTTCTGTTTGCCCTTCTTCCGGCTACTACATCCCAGCCTTCTTTTTCGAGTTTTTCCATCATCATAGGAATATCGCTCGGGTCATTTTGCAAATCACCATCAAGAGTTGCTATAAGTTCACCTTCCGCAGCATCTATCCCTGCGGCCATAGCAGTTGTTTGACCGAAATTTCTGCTAAAAATTATCAGTTTTACTCTCTCATCCGCCAGCTCTTTAATCTTTTGAACAGTTTTATCGGTTGAGCCGTCATCAACAAATATAACTTCATAATCGATATTTTTCAATGCTTTTTTAATTTCATCCAAAAGAGGCTTTATATTATCCTCTTCATTCTTTACAGGAATTACAACAGAGAGTTTTTTCATATAGAACCTTTATATTAATGTAAAAAATGTCTTTTACCTGTGAAATACATAGCAATTCCAGCTTCATTTGCAGCTTCGATTACCTCATCGTCCCTTATGCTTCCGCCCGGCTGAATTATTGCTTTTACTCCCTCTTCGGCTGCGTAATCCACACTATCCCTAAATGGGAAAAACGCTTCGCTGGCTAAGCTACTTCCTTTTATATCAAGCCCTAGACTTTTTGCTTTTTCAACCGCACATCTGGTTGCATCAACTCTACTTGTCATTCCCATTCCAATTGCCACCATTTGATTTTCTTTTACAAATACAACGCAGTTTGATTTAGTAAGTGCTGCAATTTTCCATGCCATTTCAAGATCACTTCTATCCTCAACACATACGTTTGTTACACATTTAGCATTTGCTACTTCATCATCTTGCACTCTGTCTGCATCCTGGAATACAAATCCGCCCTCAATATGTTTGAAATCCCACATATCTCCCGGAATTTCTAAATGAGGTTTTCCAAAGTCAAAAATTTTAATTCTTTTTTTATTTTCAAAAACTTTTAGAGCTTCATAAGTAACTTTTCCTGCAATTAAAACTTCAACGAATATTTTATTAATCTCCTCTGCCAATTCTTTATCCACGATTCCATTAACAGTTACAACTCCGCCATACGCACTTATAGGATCGCATTCAAGCGCTTTTTGCCAAGTCGTAATCAAATCATCTTTTTTAGCTGCTCCACAAGGATTTGCATGTTTTATAATTGAAATAGCCCCCTCGCCCAAACTAACCGCAATTTTTACAGCACCATTGATATCAGTTAAATTATTAAAACTGGCTTCACCTTTGAGTGTATTTAAGCTGTTATAAAAATCTTCAAATTCATAAAGAGCACCTCTTTGATGAAGATTTTCACCATATCTTGTAT
>JALUBM010000061.1 GCA_027044845.1 Sulfurimonas sp. | reverse complement strand
GTTTGGAAAGATTGTTATCCCGTTTACGGCAGCGATTTGTAAACTTATGGGGAACTCTCCGGATCTAAAAAGCCGTTTTATGCTTATGGATAATCTATATGAAGAGTTAGGGAACATGAAATATAACCAATGCCATCCTTCCCTTTACTCAAAGATGTTAAATTCCATAGGTGTGGAACAAAAAATATTTGAAGAGATGGAGACTATTCCTAGTATACGTATTTTAAATAATACCATTTTCGATGCAGTTGAAAATAAATCATTTGCGATTGGATGTGCATGGCTTGGTTATGGAGGAGAGCTTACCATACCTAATAACTTTCCTTATTTGGTAAAGGGTACAGAACAGGCTTCTTTTGAAAGCATTGATATGACCTATTGGGATAGACATGGAGATAGAGACCAGGAGCATAGTGATGATGCTACGGTTGTACTTTGTATGAATACAACACCCAAGGAGCACCAAAAGATTAAAGAGGCGGTGATTGACTCTTTAACACTGCGCTCTATGGTCTGGAGTGAATTAGAAGATATCTGTGAAAAAAATTATAGTAAGCTATCTGTAATAAGTGGAAAAGAGACAGAAGTATTACCTAAGGAGTATCAAGCATTGCATGAATATTATGCAGCACTTAATAGTGGGGATATGGATAAGATGAGAAATGTATGGAGTAAAGAGCAAACAACAGCTTTTGCAAGCCCACTGGGAGGAATAGTAAGAGGCTATCAAGATATCATCCATGCACATGAGGCACTTTTCAGCTTACCAATACAAATAGATATGGAGTATTATGACATTTCGATGACGATGTTAAATAATGGATTTTGTTCTGTAGGAAGAGAAAGGGGTACAATGGTGATAGAAGATGAATGCATTGACGTGGCTTTTAGAACTTCTCGTTTATTTATCAAAGAGGGCGAAAACTTTAAGCAGTTACATCATCACGGATCATTTGAGGAATTATCTGCACAAGAGAGAATTATGAAGCTTTTAGCTAAAATGGCAATATAGGTTAAAGTAAGTTTTTACTATAAAATATAAGGAAGGGGTTTAAATGAAAAAAATGAAAAAAGTAATTATTGATATCACATTTGACTTGCTTTATAAACAAGGGTATTGTGCTACAAATATTAGAAATATTCTTGAGATTGCCAATATCACTAAAGGGTCAATATATTATCACTTTAAATCAAAACATGATCTTGTGTTATCATCAATGAAATATTACTTGGAGCAGATCCTAAGTCATCATTGGCTAGAACCGTTGGAGCAAAGTGATAAGCCTATTGAAACACTGATTAATCAGATTAAGCAATATCAAAATATGTTTAGTGATTCTGAAAGTTTTTTAGAACTCAAACATGGGTGCCCTTTAAGTAATTTTATTTTAGATATGAGCGATAAAGATGAATTGTTTTTTGAGTATTTAAAGGATGTATATATGCGTTGGAAAGAATCTATTGAAACAGCTTTATTAAAAGCTCAAGAGCTAAAGCAAACGAATACAGAATTTAATGCAAATGAACAAGCTATATTTATTATATCATCCTTGGAAGGATCGATAGGGAGCGCGAAAGCCTTTAATGATAAAAAGGTACTAGAGGGTGGATTAAGTATACTAGAAGTACATATTAGACAACTTTAATATATATTAAGAATAATTTTATATAACAAATACATACCGAATGATATAAAATAGACAGAAAGGGTCTTTATGTTCAATAAAAATGACAAATGGGAATTCTATAAAGACGCAAGTAATGAAGGGTGTTGGTGTAAAATTGCTACTAATGGTAAAATTGCCGGTGCTTCTATTGAAGGGTACAAGAACAAACAAGATAGCATAGACAATACGAAACGTGAAAGTAGATTTATTTGATAAACTAATCAAGTGAGTCTATTTTAAAGCAATCCTATATGAGTTTAATTAATCACGAAGAGTTAAAAA
>JALUBM010000060.1 GCA_027044845.1 Sulfurimonas sp. | reverse complement strand
GCTTTAAAAGGGCATATCTCATCTTCTATTGAGACATTAAAAAAATTTAATTTAGATATTATCTCAGTCAATGTTATTGTCTCTTCTCAGACAAAAAAAGGTAAAGAGCATGCTGTAGTTGAATTTGTTATTAACTTGGCACATAAAAATACTATAGTTATTAAACAGAATGATGAAGATGCTTATGTTGCCATTGATTTAGCGACAAATCGAGCACAAAAATCACTTCGTCGTTTACATGACAAAGAGACAGATTATCAAAAAGTCGGTTTGAATGAAGTCAAAGCACAAGAAGTTGATATAAAAGCTGTCGAACAAGAGATGGAAGATGAAATTGTTCCTGTAGAGTTAGATTTATATAAGCCACGTGAAGTTGAAGATGTCCTCGCAGACCTTAAAGAAAGCGGTAAAATGTTTGAAATATTTTTAGATAATGAACATAAAACACGTGTTCTTTATAAAAGAAATGACAATAAATTTGGGCTTTATTAAACAGCTCTAACGTCAATTATGAAAAGAGGTGCAAATCATTTTTCACCTCTTCAACTATTGCTTCATCTTCTGCAAAATCAATCCATTGAAATCGATTTCCACTTTGTGAAATACCCTTCAGTAAATCACCGCTTTTTCTAAATTTCAAATCTAAATTAGCTATATCAAATCCACTGACAGTATGCACAAATTCATCTAAACGTTTTGAAGATTCTTGATTTGTATATAAATAGCAGTAACCTTTCAGCCCTGTACGGCTCACCCTGCCACGAAGCTGATGAAGTGTTGAAAGTCCCAGTCTTTCCGCACCGACAATAATAACGGTTGTTAATCTCGGTAGTGAAATTCCAACTTCAACAACGGTGGTAGCAATTAAAAGGCTCCCTTTTTCTCTAAAATCTACTAAGACCTGTTCTTTTCCCTTGTCTTTTCCATGCGTGACATAAACATTCTCAAAATTCTTTTCCCAGTACGATCGTGCTTCCTCAATACTCTGATAAGCAAGCATTTCACTCTGTTCAACGAGAGGATACACAAGTAAAACTTGGTTATTTTTAGCAATTTCACTCTTTACATGTAGAAGTAAATCTTTAAAATCATTTTTATGAATTACCTTAGAATCAATATCTTTTGTAAAAGGCGTAGTGGTGATGAGCGAAACATCTATATGCGCACTCTCTATCATGGCTTGTGTCCTTGGAATCGGTGTCGCTGAAAACTGAATATAATGGGGCTTTAACTCTTGTTGCGATACAAGTTTTTCAAGCATATTTCGCTGTGCCGTACCAAATCTATGCTGTTCATCAACCATAACAAGAGAAGCTTCTGGCAACTCTCTATACAAAAGAGCATGTGTTCCTATAATAAAATCAAAACCGCTCAAATCCATTTTTTTTGTTTTATTTGTAACAAGTACCGTTTTTGCCTGAGGAAGATGCTTTTGTGCCTCTTCATAGAGCTGGTTTGCCAAAATTGTTGTTGGTACCATTAATATGGAACGATTTGGTAAATTCATATATGCCGCAGCTAAAATCACCATAGTTTTGCCACTGCCAACATCCCCCACAACCATACGTTTTGCCGCAACATCTTTTTTTAAATCTTTTTCTATATCTTGTATTGCTTTTATCTGCTCTTTCGTAAGTGTAAAAGGCAACTCTTTGCTCCATGCATCAAAAGCTTTAGCCTGTGAAGATAAGGCTTGAAAATAACGTCTTTTTCCTGAGAGCATCTGCATGTAAGAGTAAAGCTCCGTATACTTTAAAGCCCATAAAGCTTTCTCACTCAATTCTCCCTTTTGCATAGTATCATCAGGAAAATGCAGTTTTAAAAGTTCTTGAGCCATATCTTCTTTTATTCCTACATGTAAAAGATTTTCTTTTGTTATTAAGGTTTGCACAAGCCTTTGCATAACATCATTTCGCAAAGCTGTTTTATACTTGGGAGTGATCTTTCCAATTTTTGTGACTTTTTTTGGCATACTCATTGAGCAATGCCCCTGCTTGCAGTCTATAATACCGTAATAATAATCACGTTCACCCACTTTAAACTGATGCAACATATATGCTTTTGGACGGAAAAGAACACCCTGCACACTATACCCTAAATTATGAGCAAAAAAAGTTATTTGAATGGAATTTGGAGCTTTATAAACAGATTCAACTGTAGCATCAATAAGCTGTGCTTTTTGCGGTAACAGTGTTTCATGAAGTCTGTAATCTTCGTAAGAATGGGGAACTAAAAGACTGAGTTCTAACAAAGAATTTATACCTAATTTTTTAAACTTCGCCGTTTCATCTTTTGATAAATTCATAAATCTACTCTGTTTTATCTTCTAGTTTTTTGACTCTTTTATATAAATTAGTTATCATAAAACACATCGTAACTATAATAAGTGTCAGGAGTATATCTTCTAAATTTTTCATGATTTCCCTTTTTATGATATAATCTACTTTAAGGAATTAGAGGGGTACGACCCTCTAATTTACTGCCTGAAAAATCTTAATTATCATGTAAATGATAGTTAATACTTTCAGGATAGTGTCAAGATGTTTCATCTTAGACCTCCAAAAAGTAGATTTGTCCTACCGATTATTCGGTAGGAACACTTACATCATAACAAAAAACCAAAAAATATTTAAAAAATATGGCAAATTGAAAGAAAACTAGACATGCACTCTTTTATTTCTCTCATTCTCTTGCTCTTTATAAAGCTCGGCACACCCTTTTGAGAGTTCACGAATTTTTAAGATATAGTTTTGTCTCTCAGTCTGAGAAATTGCTTTTCTTGCATCAAGAATATTAAAAGTATTTGATGCCAACATGCATAAATCATACGCGGGTAAAGGAAGCCCTGCTTCAAGTGTTCGTAAACATTCATCACTCTTTGCTGCAAAATCGGCAAAAAGCATATCGGTATCTGCCACTTCAAAATTATATTTTGAAAATTCTATTTCACTCTCTTTATGAACATCTTTATACAGTGTTTTCTTGCCATTTTTGTCAACATTCCAAACAATATCAAAAACAGTGTCAACACCTTGTAAATACATTGCAAGTCGTTCTGTTCCATAAGTAATTTCAACCGCTACAGGTACACATTCAATACCTCCGACTTGTTGAAAGTATGTAAACTGAGTCACTTCCATACCATTTAACCATACTTCCCAGCCAAGTCCCCATGCACCAAGCGTTGGGGATTCCCAGTTGTCTTCTATAAAGCGAATATCATGTTTTGACACATCAAGTCCCAAATATTCTAACGATTGCAAATAGAGTTCTTGAATATTGTCTGGTGAAGGTTTTATAAGTGCCTGAAACTGATAGTAAGAACCAAGTCTGTTAGGGTTCTCTCCATAACGCCCATCTGTAGGACGGCGAGAAGGTGCAACATAAGCTGTCGCCCAAGGTGTAGAGTCGAGTGAGCGTAAAAATGTAGCAGGGTGGAAAGTCCCCGCCCCAGCAGGAATATCATAAGGCTGTAAAACATTGCACCCCTGTTTCATCCAAAATTCTTGTAATTTGAGTAACATTTCGCTAAAAGTAATCATTTCTTGCCTTCATTGTATTAATTTTGAAATTATATCTAAGTTAAACCCAAATTATGCAATAGAGATTTCTAAAATTTACCTATCACATAATTTGGGTTAAACTATTTTACAAATTATATCGCCGTCTTCTTTGCCTAGTCAATTTGCAACAATAGTATCAGCAACTCTTACGTATTATGCAAGTAACACATTCATTAACAATTGTCATTAGCTGTCAGTATGTTCGTCTATAGCTTTATTCCACATCAGCTTATATTTTCGACGCATAAATTCAACTTCTTGCTGAGAAAGTTTTAACTGTTCTTGAAGGGTATGGATTGTTTTTCTGTCTTCATCATAAAGCTCCTGTAAAGATGCAAGTGCTTCTCGTAAAAATTCATTTTCTACTCTAACCGCATCAAGTGTTTCATCCTTGGCATCTAAGACTTTTTCATGCAAATTGATAATAGTTCCTATTGTCTTTTCGACGAACTCGGGTTGCACCAGCATCTCTTTCGTATTTTTTTGTGAAAGTTCTTGAAGTTTTGCAGGAACAACCACTTCTGTTGCTCCCTTAGAAGGATCTATATAACGAATACCATTCTCAATTTTTACACTGAGTTTCCCTCTTTGAATCAAATCTTCAATAGAAGAAATATCCAACCCTGTCAGTTTACTGTATTCATCATCATTCATCCACTTCATTACAAAACCTCCCTTTTTACTTACTATTTTATAATCGTCTCTATCTCTAAAGAATCCATTTCAACTTTTTTTGCTTTTGCAATACGGTCTTCTTTGAGTTTTACTGTTAATTCTTCATTATCTAAAGCAAGAATCTGCATAGATAAATATGCAGAATTAATAGCACCCGCTTTACCTATAGCCACAGTAGCAACAGGCATACCAGCCGGCATTTGAACAGTTGAGAGTAGTGCATCAATTCCACTCAACGCTGAAGCAGACATTGGCACACCAATAATAGGCTTGATAGTTTTAGAACTCAATACACCTGCTAAATGTGCAGCCATTCCAGCAGCGGCAATAAAAACTTGTGCCCCTTTTTTCTCCGCTTCTTGTATATACTCTTTCGTACGTTCAGGAGAACGATGTGCAGAAGATATAATCATCTCATAACTCACACCAAACGATTCCAATGTATCTGAACATGATTTCATCACTTCATAATCACTTTTAGAACCTATTATTATCGATACAAATTTCATTTTATTTACTCCTTATTTTTTATCTTAAAATTATACATTACTTTTTAGGAGCGGTATTCATATCTGCATTTGCAGGTATTCTAAAAAAAGTATAGGATGGAAATTTTGTCGGGAGTTCTATGGGATTAGTATTTCCGCTGTGTACCTCTTGCCAAATTTTTCCGTTTTGTGCTTTGAGTTGTTTGAGCTTCATAAAAAACTTTCCGTCCTTTTTATACGTCGAACCTATTTCATTATCAACTATAGCAACTTCACTTTTCAAAGGAAAAACGACTTCCATCTCATCTCTGGGAAGTGTTTTGTATTTACACAAGAAATGTGTTCCCTCAGCATTAACAACACCGCTAACTTGATGCGTTCCAAGTTGCATTGTAAAATCCAAACTTTGTGTATCATGCTTCTCAAAAGGACGTGAAACAAGATATGCATCTGTATAACCACGATTTTGTAAAGATTGCAATTCATACTGATAACGCTCGGTGTCAAGTTCATCGGCATAATAATCATCTATCGCCATTCTATACGCTTTTGCCGTAGTTGCTGCATAATAAGCTGTTTTTGTACGCCCTTCTATTTTTATAGAATCAACTGCACCACTGTCTAAAATCTCTTTGATGTGCGAAGCCAAATTTAAATCTTTTGAGTTCATAATGTATGTTCCGACACCTTCATCTTCTTCAAGCTTAAAAAGTGTCCCTGTTTCAGGGTTTGCAGCATATATTTCATAAGGAAATCGACAATCATTTGCACAACTTCCACGATTTGGAACACGTCCGCTTTGCAAAGTTGAAATTAAACAACGTCCACTATATGCAAAACACATAGAACCATGCACAAAGACTTCAAGTTCTAAGTCAGGCAGAGCAGCTTTTATCTCTTTTAAATCACGCAAAGAAATTTCACGTGCTGTAATAATACGCGTTGCCCCCATGTCATGATAAATCTGTGCATCCAACACATTCATAACATTTGCCTGTGTTGAGAGGTGCAGCGGCATATCTGGCACCAAATCATGGCAAAGTTTTAAAACACCTGGTGTCGCCACTATGAAAGCGTCAGGTTTGAGTTCGCCCATTTTTACAATATGTTTTTTTAAAAGATTCAATTGAGAGTTAAAAGGAAATCCATTAATAGTAGCATACACTTTTTTGCCTCTTTCATGAGCATATTCGACGCCTTCTGCAAAATCTTCAAAACTGAACTCTTTACCAGAGCGAATACGCAAAGAGAAATGACTTACCCCACCATATACCGCATCAGCACCAAAATCAAGTGCAATTTTTAATTTTTCCAAAGTTCCTGCAGGAGAAAGTAACTCTACTTTTTTATCAGCCATTATTGTCCAAACTGTTCTAAGAGTGCTTCAATATCATCGGTTGATGCCAAATCATCATGGGCATCACCTGCAATATGCGTTGCAGAAGCAACACGTTTGTCATCATCGATTTTCCCTTCAAAGAGTGTATTCATATACTTAGAAAGTGCTCGCATTACATTAATAACACGCTCAATTTTTTGTCTGTGAATATCTTGATATTGCATTATATCCATAACACTCATAATAGAATCACCACTATTTTGTAAAACTTCAATGGTCTCATTGACTTCATTGAATGCCGCCTCATTTTTTTCCAACTGTGTTTGAAAAGTTATAACATCAGGAAATTTTTCACAAAGTGTCGTAAAAAGTTCCACATTTGAATTTAAAACATCTTTCACGCTATTTAGTGTTTCTTCTTTATCCATCATGTCATTACTAATATTCTCAATAATATCAAAAATTTCACTTGCTTTTTCTTCACTCTCTTTTGTTACATCATCAAGCTGATGCACCATCTTATTTTCATCCGTTGCGGGAAAAGGCAATTCAGAAGTTTCAAGACCAACTGTTATTGGATCTTCTTGCTCGCTATCTTCAACCTCATGTTCTACCTCATCATTTTGAATTTCATCATCCGCAGCACTTTCATCATCCATATCCATGTCACCGTTCATCAAGGCATCAAGTTCTTCTTGAGTCATAAATACTCTCCATAATTGAATAATTTATTAATTCACACTATAATAGCATAAAATATACAATATGAGAAAGAATATGATAGTCGATTTACACAACCACACGCCATTATGTAACCATGCCGAAGGGACAATAGATGAATATATCAATATTGCAATTGCAAAAGGAATACAAGTATTCGGTTTTTCCGACCATGCACCGATGGATTTTGATCCAAAATATAGAATGTCTTTTAATAATATGAAAAAATACGAGCAAGATATTCAAAATGCCAAAAAAAAATATGCAGATAAACTTACTATTTTACTCGGTTATGAGGTGGATTATCTTGAGGGACATATGGATGAAAGGGTTTTACATGCAGATGTTGATTATCTCATCGGATCCGTGCATTTCATAGATAAATGGGGATTTGACAATCCAGAATTTATAGGACAATACAAGAATGAAGATATTAATGTAATATGGCAAAAATATTTTGATACCGTTCAAGCCATGGCAGATTCTCAACTTTTTGATGTTGTCGGGCATTTAGATCTTATAAAAGTATTTAAATTTATGCCAAGCAAAGATATAAAAGAAATAGCAAAAAATGCACTTATGGCAATCAAAAACGCTAATATGTCTATAGAAATAAATGCCGCAGGTTACAGAAAACCTATTGCAGAAGCCTACCCCTCGAAAGAGCTTTTACAAGAGGCTTTCAAGCTCGACATTCCTATTACATTTAGCTCCGATGCTCACAAACCAGAACAGGTTGGCATGTTTAACAAAAAAGTGACCGACATTGCCAAAGATGTCGGCTACACTAAATGTACTTACTTTGTAAAAAGAGAAAGAAAATTTTTACAATTTTAATGAAATAAATAAATAATCAAGCACTTATATTAAAGTTTGAATTAATGATAGCACTTGTATAATACTTATTTAACAAAATAAAAGGATTTCCTAATGGGTAAATATATAGAATTAACTGGTGCAAATTTTGAATCAACTCTTGCAGAGGGTGTATCTCTTGTAGACTTTTGGGCTCCATGGTGTGGACCATGTCGTATGATTGCTCCTGTAGTTGAAGAACTAGCAGAAGATTATGATGGAAAAGCTAAAATCTGTAAAGTAAACACAGATGAAGAGCAAGACATTGCAGTAAAATTTGGTATTCGTTCAATTCCAACTATCATGTTTTTCAAAAATGGTGAAATGGTAGATCAAATTGTTGGAGCTCAATCTAAACAAGCTCTTGCTGAAAAAATTGACGCTCTTTTAGCGTAATTATAGGTTTTAATAGTGGCGAAGAGAGGAGGAAAAAGCCTCTTTTCTCTCTCCACTCTTCTTGCTTCTTTTTTTGGTGCTGCAATGGTTGCAGGTGCTTTTGCTTACTTTAATTATAAATTTTCAGAATATAAGTTCATTAATTTTAAAGATTTTGTATATTATGAAAAGAGTGATATTTTTAAACCAAACGCAGATAAATACATCATTATTTTCTATTCTTCAAGAGAAAAAGGAACAATGAATAAACTTGCAAATTTAAATCTTAACTTGCCTATTCTTGCCATAGATTACTATAACAGAGTACATCCAAACACAGAAAAAACAACGTTTTTAAGAAGTGGAACAAATACATCACTAAAATTCATACAACGATTCAATATATACACTTCACCATCTCTTTTTTTTATAAAGAAAGTAAAAGATTCTCTTTATAAACAAGATAGTATGATACGAAAACTTGACAACTTAGACAGATTAGAGGAATATAAATTATGATATTAGATTGTGCGATTATAGGCGGAGGGCCTGCTGGCCTTACTGCTGGACTTTATACTACACGCGGCGGACTTGAAAATGTAACCATGTTTGAAAAAGGAATGCCAGGAGGACAGATTACACAAAGTTCTGAGATAGAAAATTATCCTGGTGTAACTGGTGACATAACAGGTATGGATTTAATGACACCATGGCCCGAACAGTGCCAAAAATTCGGACTCAAACATGACATGGCAGAAGTAAGCCGTATCAGTAAAAATGGGGATGTGTTTATCATCACCAAATCAGATGGAACAAGCATCCAAGCTTACAGTACCATAGTATGTACAGGCTCGTCTCCCCGCCGTGTAGGATTTAACGGTGAAGATGAATTTTTTGGTAAAGGAGTCAGCACCTGTGCCACATGTGATGGTTTCTTTTATAAAGGTAAAGAAGTTGCTATCATCGGGGGTGGAGACACTGCACTTGAAGAAGCACTTTATCTGGCAAAAATCTGCACAAAAGTGTACCTTATTCACAGACGTGACACATTTCGTGCTGCACCAAATACGGTAAAA
>JALUBM010000059.1 GCA_027044845.1 Sulfurimonas sp. | reverse complement strand
TACTTTGTGCATAAATTCCATATATTCCTATTACTAATGTCACTACCTCAAGAATTAAACGTAATACCATAGATATATTGAAAAAATAGGCAGCCACAACAGCAGTCATAAGCCCCGTGAATACACCTAAAGCCAACGCCTCACGTGAAAGCCATGAAGTTTTGATATTTTTCATAGCAGTCATGGCTAGAAATGGACGGCCTAAATGCAGTGCAGAAAGAGGTAAACCGACTGCAGCAGGCAACATCACAAGCAATGCCATAATCCAGTTCGTACTCTCAAATCCGAATAGACTCATAAAGTCACCTAAAAAGAGTGCGAAAAAGCCTCCAAGTGAGATTTGCGTCAGTACTGTCATAAACACAAGTGGCAGTTCTTTATGAGCAGGTTTTAAAATATGTTCATCCATCTCTTTCATATCTTCGGGTAGATTATTTGGTAGTGTATAACGAGTTGTTGAATTTGTGATTCTTGCATCAGGGAGAAATGGCATATTTGCTTGTTCATCTATATCTTTATTTAACCACTCTTCAACATTTACAACTTCTATTTCAATTGCTCCAGCAGGACAAGCCTGTACGCAGGCTGGTGATTCTCCAACATCTAGTCTTTCATGACACATATGACATTTTGTAACAATTTTTCTCTCTTCATGAAAAACAGGAACACCATACGGGCAGTTCCAGGTACAGTATTGACATCCTATGCAAGTATCATCATCATGGACAACAATTCCCGTCTCTGCTATCTTTATATAAGACTCTGTGGGACAACCTTTTAAACATTCTGGGTCTATACAGTGATTACAGCTCATTGAATTTAATATCTGTGTAAATGTAGGAAAATCTCCACCTTCCATTTCACCCACACGACGCCATTTTATATCAGCAGGATTATTATTTTGTTCGTTGCATGCAACTTCACAACATCTACATCCAACACAAGCAACAGCATCAAAGTGAAAACGATATTGTTCTCCCTCTTTAAGAGGCGGAACATCTATTGAATAGTTACCGCATTGCATACCAGTATCTGCTTTATAATCTATAAAATTTTCCAAGGGTGTTTGCATGTAAGTATTCTCCATATAGTAAGTATTGAAATTATACTCTATAAAATAAATAGTTTTGCAATTCTCTGTTTAATTTTTAATCATTATCTTTCATGTCATCTTTATCCATAACTGTTCCAATAATCAACAAACTTATTACAAATAAAATAACAGCTCCAATAAAAAAATAATGCATTAAATTTTACCTTTTTCTTTCGCAATTGCTAAAAAATTCATTTTATCATCAGATGATTTAAAAGCAGAATTTTCAAAGAACAAGGTATCTTGTGTACTTTGTATTAAAATACCCTCATCAAGTTTTATAACTTTATGAATATCATTCCAGCTAAGCAAATCATTATTATATAAGCCATCATCATTTACGATAAAATGAATATGTACATTTTGAGAACTCTTTTTCTTATAAAAATTTAATAGCAGCCTTTTTCGCAAATACCATCTACCATAATACCAGTACAAAACTAAAAAAGTTGAAACATAAAGCAAACCATAACTATCGTGCTTTAACGCTCCAACAATTCCAAATTGAACCAAGCCTACAAAAAGCCATCCTACATATCTTTTATTGGAGTGTCTCATATCATAATCATAATAGAGTTTACTTGTTTTTAAAGCCAACTCTTGATTCCATATAAAATTAATCTCTATTTGCTTAGACATGTTCTTCACACTCCGCAATTAAAAGCTCATTCTTCTTAATACAGCCCTTATTTTCAAGTTCTTCTATTATTTTCAATGTTTCAATATAGAGTTTATCATATATTTTTTTATTTTTTTTATAAAGTTTACTCTGTTTTTTACCATACCAATACGCTATTGCTACCGTTGAAGCAAAGACACCATATATCCACCATTGCCACTCTTTAAGATTAAGTAATACAATGAAATATTGCACAGAAAAGAGA
>JALUBM010000058.1 GCA_027044845.1 Sulfurimonas sp. | reverse complement strand
TAAAAACTTTAGATATAATGTTAAAATATGTATTAATTGTATTTTTTATGAAATAATTAAGGTTTTAAGGGGTTTTTAAGGTGGCGACTGACCCCTTGGGTGTTGAAAATATTGTTCCATTTGGAGAATTATCAACAAAACTATCCCAATTTTTATCAGGAATTGTTTCTTTAAGTACATATTGTTCCATTGTTATTTACCTTTAGTTTTTAAGTGAAATCGCTTTTTGAAATTATATTTCATATTGAAAGACCTCATATAATTTACTTTTTATTTTAAGTTTGAAATTTTACTCAGATAAAGATTTCCAAGTTTGTTCTTTGTTGGAGTAGCTAGCCATATGCAAAAGAGTAATCCCTTTTTTTGCATGTTCAAAATCATAGACATATTTGCTAATATATTTTTCCCTTTGAAGAAAAAGATCAAGGGAGTTAGCAATGTCATTGTAGAGATTTGCAAAACCTTCTATAAAACCTGCTGGATGACCCGGCGTCATTCTATTGTAGAGTTTATTTGGTAGCATCTCAACATCACTTCCTCTATCAATGATTATTTTTTGACCTGTACTATAAGAAAAAACAAGTTTTTCAGGGTTCTCTTGATGCCAAATTGCACTGGCTTTGCTCCCATAAACTTCTATATGCAATCCGTTTCTATTTCCTAATGCTGCTTTACTTAACCACACATTTCCTTTGATCCCACTTTTGTAGTTTAAAAGCATATTGACATCATCAACTACACCATACTTTGAAAAGCTATCATACGATGCCAAGACTTTGGATGGTTCTTCTTGAAGTAAGAAAAAAGCTATGTGATGCAAATGTGATCCAAGATCTAAAGAAATCATAGGAATAAAACCATCTTTTAAACGCCACTTTTGAGGGTACTTAACACTTTTTGGAGGTCGTAAGAAACTCTCTTGAGGCATTTTTAAGCGAATATGTAAAATATTTCCAAGTTCCCCCTTTTTAATTTTATGTTGCAATTCTCTAAGCATCGGGTAACCACTATAGTTGTTTGTAAGCACTAGAAAATTTTCTTTTGGATTGTAAACTTTTTCTATCATTCGAATCTCTTCTGTTGAAGAGACAAGCGGTTTTTCACAAATTGTAGGAATCTTTCTTTTTAAAAGTTCTATTAAAATTTCAGCATGTTGTGGCGTTGGTGTTAAGATAACAATCGCATCAATATTCTTTTGCTCTTTTTCTATTAACTCTTGCCAATTATCATATATTCTTTTGACATTCCAGCGTGTAGCAGTTTCTTGATTGACCTTTTTATCTCTGCTAAACACACCTGCAACAACTTTAAATCTCTTATCCATTTGAGAAGCTATAAAGTGTGGATACCCTGCTATTGAGTTGATACTTCCCCCGATGAAAGCTAATTTATACATCTTTTCTCTCTTTCGATATGCAATAAAGTACAGTACTCAGGCACATATCTTCATGAACTCTTATATACATATCGTACGAAGGTTCGATTTGTTTAATAAGTAGTGGTAATTCCCATAAATCTTCAGGTTTATGGTAGAGACAAATTGCTAAATTTGGTTTATATTTTTGTATTGTTTTTGTTGCCCCTATGAGTGCTTCTTTTTCTGCACCTTCTATATCCATTTTTATGAAGTTTGGTGCGCTATTTAAAACTACAGTATCCAAGTTCACTACTGGAACTTGTAGATTAGATGATTTATCTAAACTCGCACTTGAATCGATGCCGTTGTTAGCAAAATTCAAAATGGTATTTGAGGAATATACACCTGCGGGGTAGGCGAGAAAAGAAGTTGATGGGTGGTTTTCTTTTTGGATTTCTAACTCTTGTTGTAACTTTGTAAGATTTGTATTGTCTGGTTCAAAAGAGAGTGTATAGTCTATGTTCTGTGTCTGTTGTGTTAATTCAGCAATAGTATCGCCAATGTAAGCACCACAGTCTATAAATTTTATACTTTCCAAATTTTCTAACATTGGTATATCTGAGGGAAAATATTCAATATCTTTAGGCTGTATATAATAT
>JALUBM010000057.1 GCA_027044845.1 Sulfurimonas sp. | reverse complement strand
ACTTAATTAAAGATAAATTATATCAAAAATTCAATATAATCTCATATGAATTTACTTTTAGAAATAGAAAATGTTATAGAAAAAAATGGTTCCGACTTTGAACTTTCAAAGCTTTTTAAACAATATATAAAAGAGTACAAAGAATCTCTGCCTGAACTCTTTACAAAAAATCAGGGAAAAGATTTTTTAGTACGCCACACAAAAAAACTCGATTCCATTATGGAACTTATGTACAAAACTGTTCTTCGCCGTGCTTTTGGCAATTATTTACCTATGCGTAATTCTATTCCTATTGCCATCATAGCACTGGGAAGTTACGGACGAGAGCAACTTTGTGTACACAGTGACATTGACCTACTTATAGTATATAAAGATGTCGAAGGGTACAATTGTGCATTTATTATCGAAAAACTTTTTTATCTTGCCCTCGATGCGGGAATGAAACTCGGACATAGAGTCCATGAAATAGACGACCTTTTTAAAGCCAGTACAGAAGACGTAACGATAAAAACTTCTTTAATGGAATCACGATTGATTACAGGTTCCCCTTTTACATGGCATGCAACGCAAAGAGAACTCAGCAGAATCCGTTTATACAAGCAAAAAGAGTTTATTATTGCAAAGATAGAAGAAGCACAGGCAAGAAGAAAAAAATATCCAACCTCTATGCAGCCAAACGTTAAAGAGAGTGTCGGCGGACTTCGAGATTCACAGCTCATCTATTGGATTGCAAAAACAATCTACGGCATCAACAACACAAAAGAGCTGAGCGGAACAGTCTTTAGCGATGAAGAGTATAAAGAATTTCGCATAGCTCTTGAATTACTTTACCGAGTTAGAAGTGCCCTGCACCTCACGACAAACAAACAAGAAGACCGCCTACTTTTAGAATATATTCCTGCAGTCAGTAACCTTTTAGGTTTTAAAGAACAAAAAAAACTTGCAAGCAAAGTCTTAGAAGCCCAGTGGCGTATCAATAATTTTGTCCAAATATTTGTCAAAAAAATGGTTCGCCCCTACATCTATGATGCTACACACATCTCTGCTTTTAGAAAAAACAGACTCCGTCACGGTTTTTACCAGTATAACGCAAGACTCTACGCTTCTTTTAACATAGCACCGCAAAAAGTTTCTAATTTACTTGAGTTACTTATGGAGCTAGACGACAAAGATTATCGCTTTGATGCAGGGTTTTTACGCCAATTTACTATTGCAAAAATTTCCTATCCGCTTACACACAAAACTTATATGCTTATTCAAGAACTTTTTAAAAAAGCTCATATTGCCTCTTTTTTAAAGCTTTTTTATGATGCAGGTATTTTGCCTAAACTCTTTGCAAATTTCAGAAAAGTAATGTATCTACCACAGTTTGATGGGTATCATCATTATCCAGTAGATATTCACTCCATAAAATGCGTACAGGCACTCGAAAATATTCAAGAATCATTTTTGCAGACTATTTTTGCAGAATTAAGTGAAAATGAAAAATTTCTCCTTAAAATCGTAGTCTTTTTTCATGACAGTGGAAAAGGCAGAAAACAAGACCATAGTGAAGTCGGTGCAAAACTTATTGTCCAATTTGCAAAGCACATCAATCTTGATGAGGCACTAACGAAAAGAGCTGTTATACTTATCAAGCAGCATATACTTATGAGCAATGTCGCCTTTAAAGAAAATATACATAATGAAAAGACCCTCTACAAATTTATGTCAAAAGTAGGCGATGCAAAAAATCTTAAATTACTTTATATTCTCACTTATGCAGATATTAGCGGTGTAGGCGGAGATATTTACAACTCTTTCAATGCCAAACTTTTATATGATTTATATATAAATGCACTAGAAATTGCACAAAATACGGGAAGAATCACCGATGCAAAAAAAAGACTTTTGATTGAAACTAAAGTAAAAAATCTTGATGAATTTCAAGAATTGCCAAGTATCCTACGCAAAAAAGTTTTAAGCATAGAATCAAATCTCTTTTTCTTTAAACATTCACCTCAAGATATTATAAACATTGCAAAAATAGCAAAAGAGACAAAAGAGTACAGTTTCAGAGTAAAAAATGTCAACTCCCTAAGTATAGAAATATATCGAAGAATTCCATTAAACATCAGTTACCTGCTTGCTACCTTAACCCACCTTAACGTAGCTTCTATGGAAATTTTCACACTTTTTGACGACATAAAATACTTCAAAATTGAATTTATACAAAATGTTGATTCCAATATACTTGTTGAAGTGCAAGATAGCATCGATAATGCTTTTGATATGAGCAGAGAAGTAAAACTCAAAAAGATTCACATAAAAAAAGAAGAGATTACAATAGATTGTGAACACTCTCTCACTCATGCCGAACTCGCCATTCATACTACAAATCAAATAGGACTTTTAGCCTATGTCATGCATAAATTTGAAGAGTTACATATAAATATCATCACAGCAAAAATTCACTCAAGCAAACATAAAGTAAGAGACAGCTTTTTAATGGAAAAACAAAACGATATATGCAATAATGTCAACAAAATTTATGAGTTGTTATCAAATGATATAAATCAAGGGTAAGATATGTGCGGAATTGTTGGATACCTAGGAAGAAAAAACACAAAAAAAATATTATTAAATGGTCTTAAAGAACTAGAATATCGAGGCTATGATTCTGCTGGTATTGCTGTGCTAAGTCATGGAGAATTTTCTAGTTTTAAAGCGGTTGGAAAGCTTGTCAACCTTGAAGCAAAGACAAAAGGTTTTGTGACAAATAAATTTGCCATAGGTATCGGTCATACACGCTGGGCAACCCACGGAAAACCGACAGAACTCAATGCCCATCCCCATGCGGGGCATAACTCTTATGTCGTTCACAATGGTATTATAGAAAACTATGCTCAGTTAAAAAAGGAGCTTCTTCATGAAGGTGTCGTCTTTTTAAGCCAAACAGATTCAGAAGTGATAGTACACCAATTTGAAAAAAATTTGCAATATTCAACAAACGCTTTTAAAGCCTTTAAAAAAACAATTTCTGAAATCAAAGGCGCATATGCCATACTTCTTATAACAAAAAGTGAAGATAAAAAAATCTTTTTTGCTAAAAATGGATCTCCTATGCTTGTCGGCATTAATGAAGAGAATGAAAAATACTTTGCTTCATCGGACACACCACTTATTGGACAATGCAGTGAAGTCAATTATTTTGAAGACGGTGATTACGGTTATATAACCCCGAATGAGCTTATAATATATGATAAAAACGCAAATAAAAGAGAACCGCACTTTACAAAACTTTCTACAAACAAACTCTCTGCTCAAAAAGACGGTTACAGATTCTTTATGGAAAAAGAGATTTATGAGCAAAGTTCCGTTATAATAGACACTCTGCTTGGGCGTTTAAGCGAAGATAGAATAATATTTGATGAGTTAGATAAAAACTTTTTTGACGGTATCAATGAAATTAAACTCTGTGCTTGTGGGACTTCCTATCATTCAGCCCTTACCGCTTCTTATATGTTTGAACGCTACTCAAAAATAAAGACAAGTGTCGAAGTGGCTTCAGAGTTTCGCTATCGCTCTCCTATTATGAGTAAAAATATGCTATTTGTCGTTATTTCACAAAGCGGTGAGACTGCCGATACTCTCGAAACACTCAAAATGGCTAAAAAAGCAGGACTAAAAACTCTTGCAATATGTAATGTTGACAACTCTTCTATGGTTCGTATAGCCGATACTTTTATACTTACTCGTGCAGGCATTGAAAAAGGAGTAGCTTCTACAAAAGCTTTTGCAACGCAGGTCACAGTTTTTTGGATGCTCTCTTTACAAGTAGCTCAAATAAAAAAATCTTTAAGTTCAAAAGAGATACAAAAGCAAATAAAGTATCTACGTGCTATACCAGCAAGCGTACATGTAGAAGATGCACTGCATGAAAAAATCAAAAGATTATCAAAGCGTTATTTAAATGGACATGGCTTTTTCTTTATAGGAAGAGATATCTTTTTTCCATTGGCTCTTGAAGGGGCATTAAAACTCAAAGAAATCTCTTACTTACATGCAGAAGGCTACCCGAGTGGTGAGATGAAACACGGTCCTATTGCTTTGGCAGACCCAGAGCTTTTTACCATTGCCCTTTTGCCACAGCACCTTTTATACGAAAAAGCAAAAAGTAATGTTGAAGAATTAAGTGCAAGAGACTCAACAATTTGTGCTATCAGTCCACTTGAGTTTGATAAAGCTGATGACTTTATACAAACAAAAGAACATGGACATTATATGCTGGAATTTTTTGAGATGATGGTTGTTGTACAACTTTTATCATTAGAAATATCTATACGTCTTGGAAATGATGTCGATATGCCAAGAAACTTGGCAAAAAGCGTAACTGTAGAATAGAATAAAAAAGAAAAACAAGGCTTTCACTTTAATTTAATTTGATTTAAGGTAAAATATTAGATTAAATTTCTAATATAAGTGGATCCTATGCAAACTAAATCTAAACTTTTATTTTTTGTCGCTTTAATGCTTTTAGGTCTTGGTATAGCTACTACTATAAATGTCTCTTTAAATTTTAGAGACTACAGTATAAAAAATGCTGTTCAAAAAGCTACACTAGCTGCCGTAATTGTAAAAGATGGATTAACAGCACATATGGTCAATGGCATTATGGAAAAAAGAGGCTACTTTCTCAACCAGATAAGCACTAACAATGAAAAAATCAAAAAATTATGGATAGTGCGTTCAAGTAAAGTTATCAAACAATATGGCAAAGGCTTTGACAGTGAAGCTATACGTGATGCCATAGATAAAAAAGTTTTAACAACAGGGAAAACAGTACAAAAAGTTACTGAATCTGCTGAAAACTCAATGTTAAGAATCACAATTCCTTATAACGCTACCATCGACGAAAATGGTCCGAACTGCTTGGCATGCCATCATGTCAATTCTGGAGACACACTTGGTGCAATCAGTATGGAATTTGACATAACCGATATGCGTAACGCGGGAATATTTACAATACTGAAGATTCTAGCACTTAATCTTATATTTATTATCATTGTTTTGTTTCTTATAAACTATTATGTCACACCGTATATGAAACTCTTCTCCGATATGCAAAAAGGCATAAAAAAGGCATATAGAGGTGATTTTTCACATAAATTTACAACAAGTGTCAGCGGAGATGCAAAAAGCATTATAGACCAGCTTAATACGCTCTTTAGAAAAATGCAAGAGACCTTCGGTGGTATAAAATACAATCTTGCGACATTTATTCCACAAGGCTGTGTCTCTTCTACTGACCCACTCCAAGAAGCAAAAATAATTATCGAAGAACTCTCAGATATTTATAAATTTAAAAAGACAATTGAGAATGATCCGACAAAAGAAATTGTTTATTCGAGAATAGCCGATGTCCTGAAAAATAAATATGCACTCACTCATTTCGCATTTTATGAAGTTGATACCATTAAATTGACACGAAAGCTTATTTACATAAGTCGAGGAGAAAGTATATGTAATGATGGTGTTAATTTGGATGCTTCACTTTGCCGAGCATATAGAACAAACACTTCTGTAATTTCTAGTGAATTTACTAATTTATGCCAAGAGTGTACATGTAATGATTTAGAATATATTTGTATTCCTTTTACTATTAATGATGCAAATTCTTTCATCATTTCCATCACAAGTAAAAATAAAAGTGAGCTAAATAAGATTAACTCTTATATACAAAATATTGAAAATTATTTAGAAGCAGCAAAACCCGTAGTAGAGAGTAAAATACTTATGTCTAAACTCAGAAATACATCTTTAAAAGATGTAATGACTGGATTTTACAATAGACGATTTTTAGATGAATTTATAGACACCGTCTCAAGTCAGGCGAAACGAGAAAAAACAATATATAGCATATTAATGCTGGATGTAGATTACTTTAAAAAGATAAATGATACATATGGTCATGACATAGGAGATAAGGTCATTGTTAAAATAGGAGAAGTAGTCCGTGCAAGTATAAGGGAATCTGATTTAGCTATTCGCTATGGTGGAGAAGAATTTGTTATTATCCTACATAATGCGAATGATGAAGGTACTCTAAAAATTGCTAAAAAAATACACTCAGAATTTGCAAACTTAGTATTTGATGTTGGTAATGGGCAGACAGTACAAAAAACAATGAGTATTGGTATAGCAAAATTTCCTAAAGATGGTGATACTATTTGGAAATGTATCAAACATGCAGATACCGCTCTTTATGTTGCAAAGACTACAGGAAGAAATAAAATTATTGAGTATAAAAAAGAGATGTCAGAAAATGACAATTTAAGATAAAAAGTAGAAAGATGGAAGCAACGCAAGAAAAGCGTTGCTTTTATAAATTTTTAACTACAGCCACATCCGCCGCCACTTTGTTCTTTAGGTGCAGATCCACCCGTTGAGCATGCACTCACACCAGGAGGTGTTGTTGGTTGAACAGCTTGATTATCTACTCCCCCATTTGCATTAATATCTTCAATTGTATTCCAAATAGATTCAGCAGCCTGCATATATCTTTTTGCACTCTCAGATGTAGGATTTACAAAAGTAATAGGTTTTCCTTCATCTCCACCCGTTCTAATACTTGGTTCAATTGGGATCTCTGCAATTACTTTTGTATCAAACTCTTTTGCCATAGGCTCAGAAGTTCCTTTTCCAAAAATATCATACTCAACACCTGTATCTGGAGCAATAAATCCACTCATATTTTCGATAACTCCAGCAATAGGAATATTTAATTTTTTAAACATATCCAACGAACGGCGAGAATCATCTAATGAAACACCTTGTGGTGTTGTTACCGTTAGACCTGCAGTTACAGGAACACTTTGTGCCAATGTAAGCTGTGCATCACCTGTTCCTGGTGGCATATCAATAACTAAACAGTCTAATTCAGACCATAAAATATCACGTAAGAATTGTTCAATCGCTTTCATAATCATAGCACCACGCCAGATTAAAGATTGTCCTTCTTCCATAAGTGACCCCATAGACATAACTTCAATGCCGTATGCTTTTATTGGCAGTACCTTATTCCCATTTACCTCAGGTTTTACATCAGAGACACCGAGCATACGAGGAATATTTGGTCCATAAATATCCGCATCTAAAAGACCCACCTTTTTACCTTGAGCTGCCAGTGCAATAGCAATATTTACAGATGTTGTAGATTTGCCAACACCACCTTTTCCTGAACTTACCATCAAAAAGTTTTTGATTTGAGGTGCAATATTTTTACCGTGAGATGAGCTTTCTCTTGGCATTTGCGGTGCTTTAATATTACAAATAATATTTGCAAAGCCCTCTCTCATTAATTCTGCTACTGCTTCATCTTTAATTTGCTGTGCAACTTCAGATGCACTTGAAGTTATTTCTACTGTAAAGCTAACATCTTCACCAGATAGAGCAATATCCTTTACAAAACCAAAAGTTACAATATCTTTGGTAAACCCAGGATACATAACTTTTGACAATGCTGATTTTACATTTTCTTCAGTCATATTATCTTTTCCTTTAATTTATTTTATTCATTTGAAACTATAGTATATCTAAATAAGACAAATATTGTCTTATTTAAAATAAATTTATTTTTAAGCTTATAGTAAAATTTCAGCTTCTTCTTTTTCTTTATTATCCTGAATAATTCGCTCTATTCCCTCAGGATTTTCCATAATCTCTTGTGTTATTTTATAAGAACAAAACTTTGGTCCACACATAGAACAAAATTCCGCTTCTTTAAATACATCTTGCGGTAATGTCTCATCATGGTATTCACGAGCACGTTCTGAATCAAGTGCAAGTTCAAACTGCTTTTCCCAATCAAAACCATATCTTGCATCACTCATTTCATCGTCCACGTCTCTTGCACCTTTACGACCACGGGCAATATCAGCAGCGTGAGCCGCTATTTTATAAGCGATGATACCTTCACGAACATCATCAGCATTTGGAAGCCCTAAATGCTCTTTTGGTGTAACATAGCAAAGCATACTTGCACCATGCCATCCACCAACAGCTGCACCAATAGCAGAAGATATATGATCATATCCTGCTGCTATATCAGTTACAAGCGGCCCTAAAATATAAAAAGGCGCTTCATGGCATAATTCTCTCTGAATCTTCATATTTCGCTCAATTTGGTTTAAAGGAACATGCCCCGGTCCTTCAATCATAACCTGAACATCTCTCTCCCATGCACGAAGTGTTAACTCACCAAGCACTTTTAATTCGCCTAATTGTGCATCATCTGACGCATCTGCCAAACAACCTGGGCGAAGAGAATCTCCTAAAGAAAGTGATACATCATATTTTGCACAAATATCCAAAATATCATCAAAGGCACTGTAAAAAGGATTTTCTCTGTGATAATGCATCATCCATGCAGCCATCAGTGAACCACCTCGAGAGACTATTCCCATTTTACGTTTTGCAACTTTTGGCATAGTCTCAAGCAAAAAACCTGCATGAATTGTAAAATAAGAAACACCTTGTTTTGCTTGACGTTCTAAAACTTCAAGCATAACTTCTATCGTCAAATCTTCGATTTTATTTCCTACATCATGTAAAATCTGATAAATAGGCACAGTACCGATAGGAATTTTTGAAGAAGCAATAACTGCCTTTCTTATTTCATCCAAATCACCACCAGTTGAGAGATCCATCGCTGTATCTGCCTTATAATGCTGAGAAACCTGCATCTTTTCAACTTCACCCTGTACATCAGAAGCAATTGCTGAAGATCCGATATTTGCATTAATTTTACATGTACTTGCAATTCCTATTGCCATGGGTTCCAATGATATATGATTAATGTTAGCGGGTATAATTAATCTACCGCGTGCTATCTCACTACGAACGAGTTCAGGAGACAAATCTTCTATTTTTGCAACATACTCCATTTCTTGTGTAATGATGCCCTTTTTTGCGTAGTGCATCTGTGTTCGTACAGAATCACCCTCTCGCTCTTTTACCCATGAAGATCTCATAAGCTTCTCCTCAATATTTTTATATAATAGTAGAAATATAATCAAATAAAGTTAATCTAATATTAAAATTGAGTGATAATTCTTAAATATCATTTCAACATAAGTAGATTCTTTTTTTAACGATTTGTATGTGCATAATGTACTTCGATAAGATCAACAATGCTCGTGTCTAAAACATAAACATTTGTATAGCCCATCACTTCTAAATAACCCATTACACGGTTAGCAAACCAAGCTTTTAAACAGCCTACAACTATAGGTGTATTTTTATCTGTTGGTAGCAGATCTAATGAGTCTGCAAATTTT
>JALUBM010000056.1 GCA_027044845.1 Sulfurimonas sp. | reverse complement strand
GTGCTATAGGCTTCGTAAACAACTCTTTTATCATCTGAGGAATCTCAAGATGTGCTACTTTTGAAATAGCTTCCAATGCTTCAATATCTTTCGTATCTACTTCTCCCGTAAGTGCATTTGCAATGACTGGAGAGAATTTTGTCCACTCTGCAGTTGAGTAGGCAATAGTTTTTATGTCCGGATTTGAACATGTTTCATAAGACTTCATACATGTAGCCGTATGCGGGTCCATCAAGTAGTTATACTTCTCAAATGTTTCTTTGATATATTTTTTACCCTCTGCTCCATTACAATAATCAGCATCAAAATCCTCTCGGAGTTTTGCAAGTTCATCAGCATTCAATTCATAAAAGTTTTTCTCTTCCAAGTTTTGCATTAACTCTTTTGTTCTGACTTCACCAAATAAATCAAATAAAACCCTCTCAACATTTGATGATTTTAAAATATCCATAGCAGGTGAAGTCGTACTCACAACCTCACAACTTCTCAAATCATACTTTCCATCACGAATCAAACGGGTAAGTACATTATTTTCATTAGATGAAATGATGATTTTCTCAACAGGAACACCCATTTTCCAAGCATAATATCCACCAAGTGCATTGCCAAAGTTACCACTTGGAACATTGAGGTAAACTTTTTCACCCATTGTAATCGCATTTTGACGAACCAGTTCCAAATATGAATGAATATGATAAATAATTTGAAAAATTATGCGACCGAAATTTACAGAGTTCGCTGCTGAGAGTTTTGTATCTTTTTTCTGTAGTGCCTCTTTGAAACTTTGTGATGCCAACAAACGTTTGAGTGCATTTTGTGCATCATCAAATACCCCATTAATTCCAATGACTTTTAAATTCGGTGCATCTTCGGTCACCATTTGTAAACGCTGTACATCACTCGTTCCGCCATCAGGATACAAACAAGCCACTTTAACGTTCGCACGATTTTTAAATGTCTCTAACGCCGCTGGACCCGTATCGCCACTTGTTGCTGCCAAAATCAAATAGTTTTCGTTTAATCTTTGTGCAATTGAAGAGAGCACTACACCAAACGGCTGCAAAGCCATATCTTTAAAGGCACGTGTTGGACCGTGATAAAGTTCACTGATATACAAATTCTCTTTCACTTTTACAACAGGAACAGGATTTTTTGCATCATCAAATTTATCATATAAAGACAGAGCTTCATCAATAACCTCTGCATCAATATCAATTTCAAAACGATTGAGCATATCAGATGCCAGCTCTTTATAGGAAGAGTTTAAATGCTTTTGCAAAAATTCTTCTCCAAGTTTGGGAAGTTTTTCGGGGACGTAAAGACCCCCAAAAGATGCAATAGGACTCAGTATTGCCTCTGAAAATGTAACAGTTTGCGGTCTTTTTTCATCTACTCCGCGTGTTTGAATAAAGTTCATATTATCTTCTCTATTTTTTATTTTTGCAATTATATCGAAATACAAGTACCAAACCAAGGTGGCTATTTAAATAAATGTATTGGATTGATATGCTTTGTTTTTTGTGTCACTTCAAAAACCAATTCATTTTTAACGCGTCCAATCGTTGCACCTTTAGCAATTTTTCTACCTTTTTTGATATTTGGTGCTATTTGTGAAAGATTTGCATAAATCGTATGTAACCCTCTTTTATGTTCTACAATGACTACATTATTTAAAACTGCCGTTTTTGCCGCATATATAACTTTACCATTAAAGACTGTTTTTACCTTAGCATTAGGATGCTTCGGTTTAAGTGAAATAGACTCATTAAATATTTTTATTCCATATATCGGGTCTGTATATGTCCCATATTTTTTTGTAATAGTGTACGAGTTAAGAGGAGCTATTGTTTTTCTTCCTCGATATCGAATCGTTTTCATGAGCTGATAACTGCTTCCGTGCTTTTTCACTTTTGGCAGATTTTTATTCAATTGAATCTTCTGTTTTTTAAAAGCAAGTTTTCTTTCTCTTTCTTCTTTTGCTCGCTTAATTGCATCTATTTTTATAATATTAAGTTTCGAGAGTGTCTT
>JALUBM010000055.1 GCA_027044845.1 Sulfurimonas sp. | reverse complement strand
GTATAAAGATGTTTAAATAAAGTTTTTGAAAAATGTTTATTTTTAAATTAATATATACTTGTTACTTTTTAGTAATCTAATTTTCTCACTTAAACTAAACACTAATAATTTTTAGATAGAATACTTTGTATAATTAAAATATAGGAAGTTTTTTCAATGATAGCAGGTATGTACGAACAAAATTTTATAGCTTATATGATTTTTGGACTTATTTTAAATTTTGTATTTTCCATTATGTTTGGGGTTTATCTCAGTAATAATATCGGAATAAGAGAGATGCTAGAATCAAAAGGAGATAAAGAACAGCCTTTCTTAATACGACTGAGTCTTTTGATACCTTATGCTAAAATGCTTATAACACTGTATAGAGTAGCAATTTTACAGCTCTTTTTTCTTAACAAAGGCTACACTCATAAAGAATTTTGGATTTATATGACAAATGAGCAACAAAAAAATTCATAAACATAGGGAAAAGATTGAAAGATTTTAAACTAAAATTAATACTAAGTATATTAAGTGCTATAGTATTTTCATTTATTTTTATATTGCTCGCCTTTGCTTTACCAATCCAAAAATCACAAACAATAGCACCAATAAAAGCGAAAGGGAAATTAGAACAAATTTCCCAATCTTTAAAAAACAACTAAGAAGAAAGGGTTTAAATGAGTGCTATAACTGCACTCATTCAAAAAAAGTTATACTGCTTTTGTAATAATTCTATTGAGTCTCATTGCAAAATCTGCTGTATCGTCTAGTTCTTTCCCATCAAAAAGCTTTGCTTGATCAAATAAAACATGTGCTGCATCTTCAATTAAATTTTGATCACTTGAGTTTTTCAGTTTTTCTATCAATTCATGTTTAGGATTGATTTGTAAAATTGGAGCAGGCTCTGGCACATCACCGCCTTGTCCCATTTGCTTCATCATTTGTGCCATCATATATGACGGATCTTCTTTGTTAAGTTTTAATGCTACAGGAGAGTCTGTAAGATCTGTTGTTACTTCTATTTCTTTAATAGAATCGCCAAGTATCTCTTTAAATTCTTTTGCAAATCCTTCATATTCTTTAACTAATTCTTCCTTAACTTTTTTATCTTCTTCACTCTCTTCAAATTTTGCATCTGCTACAGGTACAAGTTTATATTCTTTATATTCTGTAACCATTGGGAAGATAATAGTATCTACTTCTTCATTAAGTAGCAGTACATCTACACCGCGTGCTTTAAATTTTTCTAATATAGGAGAGTGTTTGAGCATATCTATAGAGCCTTTACTTGCAAGATAATAAATCTCTTTGACTTCGTCATTCACCTTGTCTCTATTGATATTTTTAACAAACTCTTCAATTGTTGTCATTTCATCAGAATTAAGCGTATGAAATTTTAACAGTTCTAAAATTTTCTCTCTGTTTGCAAAATCATTATAAAGACCTTCTTTGAGAACATTACCAAACTCTGTATAGAAAGTGTTATATTTTTCAGAATCTTTTTTCATCATCTTTGCAAGTTCAGAAAGTACTTTTTTCACAGATGCATTTTTGATTTTTGCCATAATTGGATTAGACTGTAGAATTTCACGAGAAACATTTAATGGTAAATCTTTAGAATCAATCACACCACGCAAAAAACGTAAGTATGTAGGCATTAGTTCTTTGTCATCATCTGTAATAAATACACGATTAATATAAAGCTTAATACCAGGCTGATAATCTACTCTAAAAATATCCATCGGTGCTTTACTTGGAATATAAAAGAGTGTTGTATATTCAATTGCACCCTCGGCTTTATGATGCATCCATGTTAATGGTTCTTCATTTGAATGAGCTATCGTTTCATAAAATGATTTATAATCTTCATCTTTTAACTCATTTTTAGAAAGTGTCCATAGTGCATTAGCACTGTTAATTTGAGCATTTTCTATCTCAGTACGTGCTGGTTCTGTCTCTTTCCCGTCATCATCAGTTACGGCAGGAATATGTTTCTCTTTATCCATAAAGATAGGAAATGGAATATGATTAGAGTATTTTTTAACAATAGA
>JALUBM010000054.1 GCA_027044845.1 Sulfurimonas sp. | reverse complement strand
GATATATATATGTTAGTAACAAATCCAGCTCCAGATTTTACAGCTACTGCAGTTTTAGCAGACGGTTCAATCGTTGAAGACTTCACTTTAAGTGAAAATTATGGTGAAAAAGGTACAGTTGTATTCTTTTATCCACTAGATTTTACTTTTGTCTGCCCATCAGAAATTATTGCATTTTCTCACAGATATGATGAATTTCAAAAACGTGGTGTTAATGTTGTAGGTGTTTCCGTTGATTCACAATTTTCTCACTTCGCATGGAGAGAAACTCCTGTTGAAAAAGGTGGAATTGGGCGTATCAACTTCCCATTAGTTGCAGACCTTACAAAAGACATTGCACGTTCATATGATGTACTTTTAAACAATGCAGTTGCACTTCGCGGTTCATTTTTGATCGATGACAAAGGAGTCGTTCGTCATGCAGTAGTAAATGACTTACCTCTTGGACGTAATGTTGATGAGATGTTAAGAATGATAGACGCACAACAATTTACTGATGAGTTTGGTGAAGTTTGTCCTGCCGGCTGGCAAAAAGGTGATGAAGGTATGAAAGCAGATGCTGAGGGTGTTGCCGAATACTTAGCAAAACACGAATCAGAGTTATAACATTAAGGGCAGAGGATTTATTCTCTGTCTAACTGTTGTAAAGCCTTTTGACTTGCTTTATTTGCTCTGTCATAATACCCATTTCTTGATGTAAAACACAGCCTGAAAAACTCATCCCTTACATACATCTTTAAATAACAACTCATTTCCTCCTTTTATTATTTTTTAGAGTTTTGCACATACTGCATCGCTTTTTGATGGACATAAGCCAATTCGTACCACTGTTTACAAGGTGCTATTAAAGTCAGTCTTGACGGATTTGAAGAACGTGAAAGAGCTACATAAAACTGCGAAGGTGCAAAAATTTCATTGGTTTCTATAATTAAATCTTCTATACTCATTCCCTGTGATTTGTGGATAGTTATAGCAAATCCGAGTTTAATTGGAAATTGATAGATGGTAAAAATATTCTCTTCAACCATCTCTTTTTTGCCATTTACATTTTTTTCCTTCCAAATAGCCTTACTCTGTGCAACAGCTTCAAGTTTAACAACCTTGCCGTCACCCTTTTGGACATACACATAGTTTGTATCTATATTGATAACAATACCACGTTCTCCGTTGAAGTAGTTCCATGTATTGCGTGTAAAAAGAACTGGTACACCAATTTTAAGTGCAAGTTCTTTATCTATTCTGGCATCTTCCATAAAACGTTCTACCTCTTTGTCTTGAGAAGATTTAAGATGTTTAACTACCTGAGCTTCTCTCACATGTAACGCTTCATCTATAAAATCTAACTGCATTTTATTGTGCTTTGCAGCTGAAACATTTTTACCAAAAAGAAAAGTAAACTGACTCAAATCATTTGGCAGAGGCTTTATAAATATATTGAGCTGGTTATGTATATCTTCATCTACAGTACCAAAACGAATGGCATGTAAAAGCTTTATAAAACGAAGGTCATTTGTTCTATAAATATGTGTCAGTTCTACTGTTTCAAAAGCATAGTCTTTCCATGCAAGTGATTCAAAAGCAAACTTTACTTCACCATAACCACGAACAATAGGAGGGAGCTGTAAAAAATCACCTACAACCAATAAAGAACCACTAAATTCCGCTTGATTGAGTCGCAATTTTATCATTTCAAAAAGTGTATCACTCACCATAGAGATTTCATCAATAACCAATAAATCCATACTTGAGATAAGCTTTTTTACTCTTTTTTTACACTCAAATTTACCTTTTTTTTTCAGTTCTTCTACATCTGAAGCAATTCCCAAATCTAAAAAGCTGTGCAATGTCTGTCCGCTTATAAGCGTTGCTGCTATTCCCGTTGAGGCAAGTTTAGCAACCTTTTTTGCTTCATCTTCAAAATGCCAAATAATCTCTTTTGTCATCGTCGTTTTTCCAACGCCTGCACCACCAGTCAAAAAAATATTTTGTTTATTTTGTAGCTTCTTTAGTATTTCATCTATATAATTCATAAACAAATAATAAC
>JALUBM010000053.1 GCA_027044845.1 Sulfurimonas sp. | reverse complement strand
ATATTTCATGGAGGAGGAGCTATTGTTCTTATTGTTATAAGTATTTTAATAGCACTGAATGCACTATTATTTAAAAAAGTGGATAAAACAATTTTAAAGAAAGGTCTTTTAGCCATTCTTTTTGCAGCAATTTTTGGTAATTTTTGGATTCTCTCTATGATTAAATATGGTATTCCACCTGAGTTTGGAGCAGCAGCACCATTTTTAGATAAGCTTCTAAAGACAAAGGGTTTAGGAGAGGTAACGAAAGTTGATATATATGATGTATCAATAATTGGAATAACATATATTCAACTCACTTTTTTTATTGGTTTGTCCTTTGCTTTTTTAAGCTCTTTTTTTACAAAAGAAAAATTTTTAAATATTTCCTACCTTCTTATTGTTTTAGGTGTATTTATAGTCTATTTTGGACCTAATGCGGGGTTTCCCTTGTTGACAAAACAGTATAGGGTTGCAGATTATATGTTTTTTGCATTGACCCTTTTGAGTGTATTTTATTTTTTTTATTTTATTTATAAACCATTATCTTTTTTGTTCAAAAAATATTATCGTTATATAATGCTTTTTTTATTTTTTATGCTTTTTTTATTTTCTATTTTAGCGTTACCGAGATGGATAGATACAAAATATTTTTGGATAAATATTAATCAGATTCAATATACTTCTATTCCAGAAATAATTTTGAAAATCAATAAAGAAAATAGACCTTTTACATGGACGGCTGTAGCTTATGTGCAAACTTATGGTAAAATAAAAAACAAGGCGTACCATATCAATACACAGCATTTTCTTTTAAAGTATAATCCTCAAGTAAAGATTTTACCGATACCTACGCAAAAGGTTTTTATATTTGTTGAGAATTTTCCAAATACTTATAAAGGTATGAATGAATGGTTTTACAGATGGAGAAGAAAGATTCAGAATAATCTCAAAACATGGATTAGCATCTATGCCATGCATCATTCAAATATAAAAGTATATGATAAAACCAAAACAGTTACAGTGTATGAAATTGATAATAGTATCTACATCAAACAATTAACAAAGGAAAGTAAATGAGTATATTTGATCAAAGTAGATATTACTTTAATGAAGTTTTACCAGAAATTATTCTCTCAAATATTGCTCAAATCAATGATTTTTTAGCATCATTTTGGTTTATATTCTTCCTTATAATGCTTATATTCTTTATGCTTTTCATAAATTTATTTAGGAAAAAATTATATTTGCAGAGTAAAGCTGCAAGGTATAATGGATTTTTACAAGAACTTAGCCTAAAAACTCAAAAACGTGATGTTGAGGATAAACTTATAGAATGTATCCATCTTGTAAAAGCAAAATATGTAGCAATATATGAATTACGTGGAGAGACATATATACTTATCGAATCAAATGCTATCGAAAAAACTGATGTTAATGCACCACTTAGAGTTGGACGAAAAACCTTACAAACTTTTACTAAAAGTGGAAATTATAGAGTAACTTCTGTAGTCAATAGCACTCAAAATAAGATGCTGCTATTTTTTAGTCATCAATTCCTTGATATTGACACTGATTATGGCTTTTTTGACATAGTATTGAGCTATTACGAGCAAATAGCGAATAAGTTTAAAATAGAAGGTGGTGAAACGCAATCAAATCTGGGTAAAAGTACTTCCGTCTCATTGATGAAATTGCAAATGGATCAAAATGAATTTTTTAAGTTTTTTATAGCATTGGTGATAAAGATTACAAAAGCACAGGGTGCAAAATTATACACAAAGGACGGTAAACTTATTTTTGAATATGAAACAAAAACTGTAGGTAGCTCCCTTCAAAAAGTTTTTTATATACGAAACACTCCTTATAAACTTGAATTTTATGATACTAAACCTTTAACCCCGCAAAGTGTAACACAAGTCGGCTCTTTTTTGGATATGGCTGGGGGCTTTTTAATCAATATGAATCAAAATAGTGAAATGGTGAAAAACTATCTCTCTTTTTTAAAATTTACCAATGAAGCCATTGAATTAGAAAACAAATACTATAAAAACCACTCTTTGATTGTACAAACTATTTCCGTAGAATTAGCAAAATCACTTTTTTTATCTGAAGAAGAAATTGATACTATATCGCTTGGTGCTTCTTTGCATGATATAGGGATGATTGGTGATTTGCTAGCAGTTATCAATAAAGAAAAGTTTGAAGAACAAGATATGAATCTGATTAAAGAGCATCCTCTTATCGGTGGTATCGTGGTTGAACCGATTTGTCATTTGTACCCTATTGAAAATATTGTAAAATATCATCATGAAAGGTTTGACGGCAGAGGGTACCCTTTTGGTTTAAAAGAGTCTCAAATTCCAATTGATGCACAGGTTGTTGCAGTCGGTGAATTTTATGCGGGTATAACAAGTGACAGGTCGTATAAGCAAGGCAAAACTCATGAAGAAGCAGTTAGTGAAATTAAAAGTTTGAGAGATAAAATGTTTAGTGCTGTTATGGTGGATGCATTCTTAGATGTAGAAAAATCAATAAGAACTAAAATATTTAAACTTAAAAGTTCCCTCAAGGAGGAATCAGATGTTGCATGAAAAAATTATTGGAGTGGTAATACCCAGTTATAAAGTGAGAAAGTTTTTAAAAAAAGTCGTGTCTGATTTACCAGAGTATATAGATTATATTATCGTTATAGATGATGCTTGCCCTGAGAACTCTTTTCAAGTTGTTCAAGGAATTGAAAAGGTAGTTTTGGTCAAGCATAATGTCAATAGTGGTGTGGGTGCTGCTGTTATAAGTGGCTATAAAAAAGCACTAGAGCTAGATGTTGATATTGTTATTAAAATTGATGGAGATGGGCAAATGGACAATAATCATATTCCGTCTTTGATCTTACCTCTTATACAAGGTGAAGCAGATTATACAAAAGGAAATAGATTTAGAGATTTTAAAGCATTAAAAGAAATGCCAAAAATAAGATTATTTGGAAATAGTGTTTTGTCTTTTTTAAGCAAAGTTGCGAGTGGGTATTGGTCTATTATGGATCCGACAAACGGTTTTACAGCAATCACAAAAGAGAGTATAGAAATCTTGGATTTAGATAAAATTTCTCAAAGATATTTTTTTGAGAGTGATATGCTTATAAATTTGAATATTAACAATAAAGTTGTAAAAGATATTTCAATGCCTGCTCAGTATGGTGAGGAAAAGAGTTCTCTAAGTGTAAAGAAAATTATTCTTCAATTCCCTCCTAAAATTATAAAAGGGCTTATGAAAAGAATTTTCTATAAGTATTATATATATAATTTTGATATGGCTTCCATATATATAATACTGGGTTTACCTTTGTTTCTTTTTGGTATGATATTTGGGGTAATTAAATGGAGTTATTCCATACAAAATCAAGTAGATACAAGTATAGGGACTGTAATGTTGGCAACTTTACCAATCATTTTGGGTGTCGAATTTTTATTACAGGCAATAAATATAGATATTACAAATGAGCCAAAAGCTAAAAAAAATTAAAGGAAATAGTGAAGTTACATGCAACAAAAAATTAACAAATCAAGAGAACTCCTTCTTAGCACTTCTTTTTTGGAAAAATTT
Source organism: Sulfurimonas sp. (assembly GCA_027044845.1). Lineage (GTDB taxonomy): Bacteria > Campylobacterota > Campylobacteria > Campylobacterales > Sulfurimonadaceae > Sulfurimonas. The sequence goes on along the minus strand of JALUBM010000053.1, from coordinate 5,866 downwards.
ACAATTGCTATCAATGAAGTGTATCATTATGAAAGATATATGGATTTTTTAATTATTCCTTCTTTGAGTGGGCATAAAACACTTGCATACTTGCCTTTACTCAATTATACAGACAGGCAACATGACGAGGTTGAAGATTTGTTAGAACTCTCAAAAGAAAATAGTTACCAAATAAGAACGTTGAACTTTTCATACAATGATTTTAAGCCAAATGATACGGTGACAATGCGTTTAGATATAGAAGGACAATCAAGTGAAGAACTTTTTAGTAATGCCGTAAAGTCAAGATGCAGAAACAAAGTGAGAAATGCATTAAAAAAGTATAATTATAGACTTACATACGGACATGCTTCTAAAGATATAGAATCTTTTTATCAAATCTTTAGTGAGACAATGTATAAGCACGGAACCCCAGTGTTAGATAAAAAACTTTTTTATATGTTTGCAAAAGTGTTTGAAAATGAGATTATTTTTTTTAATATTTATGAGGGGGATGAGGTGGCTGCAACTATGTGCATATTGCTTGATGAAGAGATTGCTTGGTATCCGTGGGGTGGAGTAAAAAGCACTTATGCTAATAAATTGGCGGGATATTATATTTATTGGGAAGTCTTGCGATTTATATGTGATAACACAGATAAAAAGATATTTGATTTCGGGCGTTCTGGATATGGTGGTACAACTTATAAATTTAAATCACAATTCGGTGCAAAACCAGTTAAAATAGATATATACTCATCACAACAAAACGACATCTATGCTAAATACTCTTTTGCATCAAAAATTTGGCAGAAACTTCCTAAAAAGCTTGTGAATCTTATTGGTCCGAAACTTTGTAAATATTTGGTTGATTTATGATGTGGCTAACTCTTGATGTAGAAGAAATAACAGATATGAATTTTCATGTCCATTGGAAACAAATACCGCAACTGGAGTATGAAAAATATATAGAGAGTTTTATAGCACTAAGTAAAAATCGTAAAGCTACCGCTTTTGTGTTAGGAAGTTTCGCAAAAAAATATCCTCACATTGTAAAAAAACTTGCACAAAATGGCATTGAGATAGCGTGTCATGGCTTACACCATAATCTTGTATATTCTGAAAATTTTCAAACGTGGAGTCATGATTTATTAGAGGCAAAAAAGATTATTGAAGCACTTACATGTAAGCCTGTTGTAGGCTACAGAAGTCCGAGTTGGTCTCTGCCTTTTGAAAAACGTTATTATGAGTTTTTAGCAAAAGTAGGTTTTGCATACTCTTCGTCTTATTTTCCGATGAAGAATTACATGTACGGCAACTCTATTGATAAAAAAGCCCCTTTTATGATTTATACAAAATATGGTAAAGTACAAGAGAGACCCATAGCAAAAAAAATCATACCGTTTAGTGGAGGTTTTTATCTACGTGTATTGCCATTATGGCTTTTAAAAATTCTTTTTAAAAAAACAAAGAATTCTGTCTTATATGTACATCCTTACGAGCTGATGGATAGAAATATATTACATTTTTTTAAAGAATATGCAACATATAATGTTGATTATTTCTTGGCATTTTATGCTTCATCTTCGGCAAGGAAGAAACTCAAGGCACTGTTGGATGAAAAATAAAATTATCCAAATTATGCTATTAATAACACTATCGATTTATCTATTTTATGGATTTGATGTTACAAAAATAGACTTTTCAAAATTTTCTCTTTTTGGGGTTATTGCTACTTTTATAACGATACTCTTTTCCCAATTTGTGTTGAGTGTTCGATGGATGAAAATGTCTCATCTCTCTTTTAAAACCTCTTTTGAGACGATTATTGTATCGAGTGCTTTAAATATGATTTTACCAGCAAAACTTGGAGAATTCTCAAAAGCATTATACTTGAAAAAGTTTTATAAATATAATTATCACAAGACCCTTTCAATTATTTTTGTAGAGCGTTTTTTTGATGTTATTATGCTCTTTTTATTACTATGTATTTGGGCATACGATTATACTGCAAGTGAGGTTGTTAAATCTTCCTTACTTATACTTGGGAGTGCAATTGTTGTGATTATTCTTTTTTTTAAGACATCAAAAACTTTGCAATTACTTAAAAAAATACCTTTACAGTTTTTGAGAGTTTATTTGCAAAAAATATACAAAATAGTGCATCAGATGTTTCACTCTCCCCTCTCTTTGTCATTTTATACGATAGCGTTATGGAGTATGTACTTTTTAGGTACTTATATTCTTTTTACCTATGGAGTGAGATTTAATTTAAATATTACAACTATCTTGGGTTTGTTTATCTTTTCTTCTATCGCATTATCACTACCGCTGGCACCTGCTGGTATTGGCACCTATGAAGCTGCCGTTGTGTTTTATCTAAGTGGATACGGTGTTAGTAAAGAGGATGCTTTACTTGCTGCTACGCTCTATCATCTCTTATTGTTTGGTGTTGATTTTTTACTTTTTTATCTTTTTTTATTTTTGAAAGATATAAAATTTGAAGAGTTGGTAAAACAATGATAAAGATACTTTTACATGTAAGTGTGGTATGGATTTTTATGGGTATTGCTTTACAAGCAGAAAATATCAATAATTCTGTGCTTGTTAGTAAAAATGAGTACAAGTTTCGTCCTATCACAAATAATCTAAATATAACGAAAAAGAAAGGTGACTACACTCTTGCTTCTGTTTTTGGTGATGCAAAAGAGGTTGCATGGGCAAAAAGATTTAATATGGTTGAACTGGGAAATGTTGAAAATCCAGATGTAACGTCTGCCTTGTTACATAAAAAAGGTCTTTTACATGTAAAGCATCCTATCGCTTATGACTGGATGCCAGCCTTATATTATTATACTGATGGGGAAAATAGAGCATTTGTTGCGTGGCTCTACAAAAACAGACAAACTACGACATTAAATCCAAACGGTCCTTTTGTGCATTGTAAAAAAAACAATTACGACTGGTGTCAAGATTATTATTATAATCTTTCAAATAAAGAGGTTTTGCAAAAAAGAGTTGATGATTTGCTTACAAATATGAAACTGAGGGGATTTCGAGGTATCTTCTTTGATTGGGCATCGGGCAGTTATATTGAAGAAAAAGTTTATAAACCGATGTTGCAAAATTTCAATAAATTTCACACAGATAAAACTTATTTTGATTTTGTGAGCAGATTTTATCAAAAACTAAAAGACTCAAATATATTTGTCGTGACAAATCAAGGGTTCAGAAAAGCAAAGTATGTTCTTCCCTTTGTGCAATATGATATGACAGAAAGTTATATCACAACTGATGTCCACAAAAAAATGAAGATTCAATTAGCACAAAAAGGATGGGTTGATTCCGTATTGGTAACAAACTATTATCCCATCTATGATAATTCAAAAGATGTAAAAGATTCTTTGAAATTTATTGATATGCTGAGTGTATATAAAAAGAAGTATAAAAAGTATGGTTTTAAAAATTTTATCTATTTAAACTATCTTGCACCAAAATATATAAAGATGTACGAAAGTAGTTTGCTTTACAAGCCTGTAAAACCAAAAAACGGTATATATTTTAGTTATGCCATGGCAAAGTTAGCAGATAATATAGTGTATGCGGAAATTTCACAAAACAGAGAGCTTGAAAGAGATGAGGTCTATTTTTGCGATTTGGGACATGTTCTTGGTAAAAGGTATGAAAAACTTGATGCCTTAAAAGGGTATATCCGTTTTTATGAGAAGGGATTTGTTTTAGTTTCAGAGCCTTACAAAAAAGAACTTTATCTTAAAATTACCTCTAAATATTTGAAACAAGATACAAAAATATATGATGTTTATGAAAAAAAAGAGTTACACTCTTCTAAAAACAGCGTTACTGTAGATTTGAAGTTTGAAGAAGAGAGCTTCACTCAAAAAAATCTTCCACTAGGAAGAGTTTATTTATATATTTGATTGAATTTGAATGACTCGGTCATTTTTGTTGTTCATGAAGTATTTTTTTACACGTTCTTGTCCCTTTTTGGGGAGTTGAATCGTTACTAAAGCACGTGTTCCCTCTTGAAGAATATAGTGCTTATTTGGGATGACAACGGTAAATGTCATACTTTTAAATTTTGGATCTACGATTGGAGTAATTTGTGCAATAGGGGCTTGTACAGAATAGGGAGGTGTTGTAACAAAGCTGATGTTTACCATTTGATTGACATGTAAAAAAGGGAGGAGTCCTGTTGCAAACCCTGCTTTAAGTATAACCTTGTCAAGGTTTACAATCGTACATACTTTTGTGTCACTACTAATAGTTTGACCTTCTTGAACTTGAATGTCTGCAACAAATCCATTGATGCTAGCATATCCATCGGCATGCTTGAGTCGGTATTGCAATTTTTGTAATTGGATTTTTTTTGTATGAAGGGAAGATTCTACTGTTTTTAGCTTTTCATAATGAGTTGCATTTTGTGCCGTTTGTGAATTGAGTACATTTATATAATTCTTTTTATAGGTATTTTGCTCAAAATCCTGCACATATCCCTCAGCCTTGAGTTGTGCCATTTTTTTTAACTCCATAGCTGCCAAGTTAATACTTTGTGTATTTGAAGTTGCATGTATGTTTGAGAAAAGATGGTGTTTTATTTGTGTTAAAGAGGCAATTTCTGTTTTTTTATTTTGAATATCTAATTTTATAAGCTCTTTGTCAAGGGAATATATTCGCTCTCCCCTCGTGATTTTGTCTCCATACTTTATATATAAATGTTTTATCTTTCCCGAAGTAGAGGCTAAAATATTTTGACGTTGTATCGGATAGACAGCACCTTCAATGCGTATGCTTATATTATTGTCTGAAACTTTTAGTTCTTTTTCTACTCGAGACTTTGCACAGCCATTTATAAGAGAAATTGAAACAATAAACAATAAGAATGCTTTTAGTAAATAATAACGCATTTATTCTCCTCTAAAGAGAAGAAAAGCATAAATCATTCCATTTGTTCTAAAAGTGTTGGTTCTAATGCTTTTATTTTGTAGGTTTTTCTATGAATTTCGCAGTAACCATATTTTTTAATCATTGCTACATGTAACTTCGTGCCATAGCCTTTATGTTTTTCAAATTGGTATTCGGGATATTTTTTTGCCATTTCTAAAATATCTTTGTCGTGTGTTACTTTTGCCAAAATTGATGCAGCACTGACTTGGGGAACTTTCCCGTCAGCCTTAACCATCGTCATCAAATTTTGTACCCCGTATGTTTGATTTCCGTCAAAAAGATACTCCTCGGCATTAAATGTATTTATAATTTCTTGGAGTCCTTTTTTTAAACATGCCGAGATACCATTATTGTCAATATCTTTTGCACTAAATTTTACAATATGATATGTGGAGTTTGCAACAATTTTACTATAAAGGGCTTCACGCTTTTTTGCCGTGAGTTTTTTAGAGTCATTTAACCCACCTATACTTGTATGTAAAATACATCCCGCCATTACCAAATCACCTGCCAAAGGACCTCGTCCCGCTTCATCTATCCCGCATAGTTTTCTCATCTTTTTAAAACTCCTAAAAACTTTAATTTTTCTTATTATATCAAGCTGACACAGAATTTTGAACACTCTCGTTTTTGCAGATTTTACACTATTTGAGTGTTTTTTAGCTGTCGAAATTATATCATTTTATAGCTTTTAATGCCTTGAAATAGGGGTTTATTTGATTTTTCAGGACTGACTATATAGGATTATTATCCTGTTATTATTAGTTGGCTATTTTAGCAAACTGTTTTAAAGCCCTAGTTTTTTTATTTCTACTTCAATACTTGCTCTAAATATTTCTCTTACTTCCTCTTGTTCTATAAGATTAAATTTTTTATCTTGCGTAAATGACGCAACAATCCTTGCATCACAATAGGCACTAAC
>JALUBM010000052.1 GCA_027044845.1 Sulfurimonas sp. | reverse complement strand
TAAGGTCAAAACAACATAATCTTCCAAAGGAGCGACCTCCTTCCAATTATTTTTCTTTCGCTCACAGTCACCTACCCAGAAGCGGATAGTTCACCTTTCACTTTGGTTGTTTCTAAATGATAAAATAGGCGTCCCTATAATAACACTTTATGAAAATAATATATAAACCTTTGGATGCCAATCCATAATTATATGTGCACTGTTATTGTGTCTACTATTCAAGGTTTTCTAAATTTTATTATCTTCATAAAGTGTTAAATATCAAAATATGCTCGTTATCATAATGTGTGTTTTGTTTCTAAATGTTATAATTAAACAAATACTTATATAAAATCTTTTATGGTTTGCTTATGGTAGGATTCGAACCTACATTCCCAAATCCGTTAGAGTCGGATTATAGGACGATGGTGTTAGGGTAATCACTCTATTTACTTCCCGTATTCCTATTCTACGTGTACCAATTTTCGCCACATAAGCATCTAAAATTATTTTCTGAAAAATATTAAATATTGGGATTCTCAAATTCTCGAGCCGTTGATTTATCCTGAACCTTTAACTTTTTAGCTAATTTTACCTTATCTCCATAAGGACTTTTTGTATAACTATTAGCGATTAAATCTAATATGAGTCTGTTACACTTTTATATCACTTGGTTTAGTTTTAATTCTTACTGACTGTTAAAGTAAGAATAGAACATCAACGAAAGAAAAAGTTAATTTTACTAAGTCCTTCCTAACTCCGTTCTAGGTGTCTGGCTCCACGCTTCTCCAGACAAAGTTCTCTTTACTACGACATACCTTTTGTAGAGGCATAAGAGATTAATAATATTCCTGGCCATCGAATCCAGCACTCGTTGAATATGATATGCACTACAAATACAAATCAAATAATCAAGTTCGCCCAACGCATTTTAAACTTTTATTTTTGCTAAATATTTCCACATAGTCCGCCGACTGGCTTCTCCCTCGGAACCAAACCCGAATCCCTTACCATTACAATAAGTGCACTACAATTTTTGTGCTAGAGAGGTAATCTAAATATTTAACGAATGGTTTCACCTTTCAAAGTTTCCTTACACTGAATTACTGCAACAATCTAAGCTGCAACCATCTTGAGAAAATCTTTAACTTTATCCTCGTAACCATAAATTAATATGAGTTAGCCGAATATCACCAAAGAAGTTCTTCAAAAAATCTAAAAAATAAACTTTTTGAAGAACTTTAATTTTTGTAAATTAAAATATGTTTTTCATTATTATTCTTTATAAGTTTTTTTGGCAGGGTATGAAGGTTATGCTCCCTCGTCAACGGATTTGGAATCCGTTATTCTGCTATTGAACTAATACCCTTTATAAATTAAAATATCAAAATATGCTAATTACTCATAAACCGTTCGTTGGGAGTCGAACCCACAATCTTCACTCGAAGGAGGAAATGTTTCCCTCAAACACTTCAACGGCATTGTAACTATATATGGATTACTACCTCCACATATTTTAACAAGTGTCGTAAAACCATAAGCTATCCTACTTGTACTTCATAGGTCTTATGTTGTTTATTAGATATATTCGCCCTTTTCCGTTTGAATATTTTTCAAGTATATTTGAACTCGGATGCTTCCTCTCTGTTCGATGACCTGGAAGGATTTGAACCTCCATCATCTCCCGACCGTAGTGGGGAGTGCTTTAACCGTTTCAGCTTCAGGTGTTACTCTATCTAACAATTCTTACTAAATGTTAAAAGTTAATTACTCTCTTAACACTTTAAAAAGCCCTAATCTTATTCACCATCTTCAGTGTCAAGGGCTTGTTAAAATGTTAATCAAAACCGTTCAAACATTATTGAGACTTGAACTCAATCTGACCAAAAACCATTTAAGGAAATCGGCGTCCTATCCACTAGACGAAATGTTTTAATAAGTTAAGTCGAAAAAACTTCCAATGGCATTACACCGGCTTCTGTATGGGAACTAAACCCCAATCTCCGAGGAATCACCTCTGGCACTCTAAGTATTTTAAGCTATACAGGTCATCTAAGTTTTCTCTAAGTGTATTTG
>JALUBM010000051.1 GCA_027044845.1 Sulfurimonas sp. | reverse complement strand
GGAACACAATTTTTTATAATAAACAAAATAATGTTTTTTTGTAAAACGCAGCATCTTGTCTCTGTTATAAGAGCCTAAAAAAGGTGCTGCTTGTGTAAAACTTTTACTAATATTATGAAATTTTGCCATAAATCTTGCAAGTGTTTGTATATGTAAAAGTTCTATATTTGTAGGTATTACTCCATTAAGTTTAGTATATAAAATCCACGCTTGATTTTGCTGTAAAAATTTGGGTGTATTGAGATTATTAGCCGATAACAGGGCTAAAAGAGCCGTGTCTATTTGCAGTTTTGTTCCCAGTTCTCTTTCATATTTTTTTAAAATATATGCGGATGTGTCGGTTTGCAGAATGTAGGTCGTGTCTATGATGCCGTTTTTTGTCGGCGTAATCTTTGTAAAACTATAGGCAGGAAAAAGGGCATTTGCCTCTTGCAGCCCAATAGCTGTTTTGACTCCCATCAGGCTTTGCAGATTTTCATTATTTTTGCCCAGTCAAGGTCAAAATGTTTCTCGACATAGGCTCTGTGGTGCGGGACTGAACAGCTGGAGCAGTCTTGATGGATTTTTTCGCCGTATACACCCTGCTTTCCGTCTTTTGAATCAATATTGCAGTAGCTAAACTGTGTTTTTTCTTCTACTTTTTTGATGCCTTCATCGTTAAAGCGAAAATTTGGGCAGGAGCATAAATAACAGTTAAGTTCATCCATATCATGACATTTTTTATTTTTTGCATAAAGTGGACAAAAATCAACCTCTTTTTCTTTCATATTTTCAAAATCAAAATAGTCTATAATTTCTTCTTTTCCATAGCCTTGTTGTGCAAGTTTCTTAACTATATGTTTATGTTTTATAGCATGTTTTTTTACCCATTCCTTATAACCCAAAAGAGACTCCTTATTTTGGTTTGGCACTTAAAATTATGCCAAAAAACGTATTAGACTTCTTGAAAGAAGTCTATTAAGTTTATTATTGAAGATGAAATAGTATAATTAAAGGACAAATGGGATAAAATTTGAGAGTAGGAGTTGTTCATGAATGTATGCACACATAATAGACAGCAAAAATTGAGTAATTCACTTGATTCAAACAATGACATTAATAGAGATTTGGAAAAGTAATGCATAAGGTTTTACAAAAACAGCTCAAAAAACTTGGCTTTAAAAATGGAAAATTTCCAGATGGTAATTTAGAGAAGTTTATTGAGATAGTAGATAATGCTTACAATGAAGCAGATGAAGAAAGAGAATTTTTAGAATATACTTTAAAGACCTCTTCTAAAGAGATGGTAGAACTCTATACAAAGTTAGAACAAAAATCGAAGACGGCATTGGCAAAGAGTGAAAAGCGTTACAAGGAACTTGCAACCAAAGATATTTTAACGGGACTTCTTAACAGATTTGCTTTTCAAGAAGAACTTAATCGTCTTATCTCTAACTCAAAAAGAACAAATACAAAGTTTGCCTTATTATTCTTAGATTTAGACCATTTTAAAGAGGTTAATGATACCCATGGGCATGATATTGGGGATAAACTTCTCCAAGAAGTTGCTAAAAGAGTGTTGCCCAATATAAGAGTTGAAGATATTTTTGCACGGATTGGTGGAGATGAATTTATCTTACTCTTTACAAATATTAAAAAAAATGAACTTGGACAGCTAGTTTCAAAAGCTATTAGCCTTTTTAGAAAACCATGGGTTATTAATAATATTAATTTACATGTGACGGTAAGTATAGGCGTTGTTGTGTATCCTGATGATGCTGATAATGAAGAAGAATTGTTAAAAAAAGCAGATATTGCCATGTACAAATCTAAAGAGTTAGGACGTAATCAGGTGATTTATTTTGAGAAATCTTTGTTGAGTTAACCTTTTTTATATCAATAAAATGCTAGAATACTTTTAGTAAATAAATAATCATATTAAGGAAAAAAATGCATATTGAACCAGGTGTAGTGAGTGGTGCAAAAATGTTTCTTAGTTATGGAACAGGTGCCGTAGTTTTAGGTGCAACAGTAAAAGTTGCTTTAGATAATATAAAAGAGAATGGTGTTGTTTCG
>JALUBM010000050.1 GCA_027044845.1 Sulfurimonas sp. | reverse complement strand
ATTTTTCTTTATATAGTTCATAACTATCTTTATAATCAAGTTCAAATAGTTTTAGATATTTATCACTTATCTCTTTTGAAGCTACTTTTAAAAATGCCATGTTTTCTTTATGTTCAATAACAGCTTCTATAAGTTTCTCATACTCTTTATGATATTCTTCAATTCTTTTTTTTAAATTATCATCGTTAATATCAAAAAATTTAAGAGACTTTTTTCTATGTTCTTGAAATTCAAGTGAATATATACTTTTCATTATCTCTTTATCATCTTTTTGTATATCAAAAATTTTGATAAGTTCAACTATAATAGAACTCTCTTTTTTAATATTTTCTACTTTTGCCAAATGCTCATCAAAGCCACGAACTTTTAACCACTTTTGAAGTAACCCATTTTCATAAACTTCTAGTATATCATCTATGCAAAAGTTATTTTGTAAACTTTTTATATCTCTTACTGGATTATCATCCAATAAAAGATTAAATTTTATTGTTTTAGCCATCTTATTTTATCCTTATTTTAAAATCCAAAAAATGAAGCAACACTACTACAAGCTGAACTTATAGCACTACCTACACTTTTTACTATTGATTTAGCACTACTTATTACACTACTAGCAACAGATTTTGCAACACTTGCTACTTTTTTAATACCTTTGTTAATTAGTCCACCAATCTTATTACCTGCAAATTTACCTACTACTGTTCCGATTGCTGTACCTGCTATCGTTCCAGCTGGTCCAAAAATACTACCAACAAATCCACCAACTTTACCACCAATTACACCACCATATTTTGTTGTAGCTGTAACTATAGCAGAGTTTAAAATAGCTGTATTTCTATCTATTGTGTATTCTACTGCATCCATAGCATTCAGTTCACCATTTGCTAATTTATAAGCAACTTTTGCAGATGTTACACCTTTATCAACAATCATACTTATCTCTTCTGGAGTTTTATCTTTTAAAGATGGTGGTAGTAAATCTTTATTTTTAGCTATTTCTGTAGCAACAGAAATAGCTGTTTTAAATTGCTTGTCATAATCAGAATCAAGTTTTACTTCAAAATACTCTTTGACAGCTTTTATCTCTTTATGTTTTGTATCAATTTCAAATTTGCCATTTTCATTGATTATAGCACCTAAAACAGTATTGTCTTTTAGTTGTCTACTCAAATCTTCTATGATAACTTTTTTATTTAAATCTTCATATTTAGTGTTAGGTAGTTTTTTTGATAAATTTACACTTTCATCAAATACATCTAAAATCATGTTATTGTTTGAAATATCTAGATTTGTTTTAATCTCATCAACAAATTTATTTTTAACATCACTTGATAAATCTTTAACAACTGTATCAACTTTACCTTGCAACCATTGTATTCTTGTTTTACCATCTTCTTTAGCTTTTTGCAAATCTTTATAATTTTTATCAACTAATTCTATTGTATTTGTAATATCATTAACTAATTGTTGTGATTTTTGCAAATCTAAGTTTGTATTATCTTCTATAGTTTTAGCTAAATTTTCTTTTAGATTATTACTAGATAAAACATCAACACTCTCATTAATTATATCTTTAAATTCAGTCTTATTGTTATTCATTATTTTCCTTTTGTGATTGACCCTGCATACAACGGTTGTCGTGAGCAATAATTTTCCCGCTAGGGTAAATTATTGGTCTCCTCGTACTTGTTATGAGCAATTCTCACAATGTTATACATTCTCACAATATGACTAAGAATTAAAATCATAAGAGTGGTCTCCAATTTTACAATAGTTATTACTAATATAAATATCATTATCTTGAAATTTTATTGTAGCTAAAGATATTTTATCTATAAAAAACAACAAACCATTTTTAATAATAATATGAATTTCTAAGTTTGTATTTTTTGCAATATCGTTGTTTAATTTTTTGATTTGATTCAAAATAGCATCTTTCTTTAAAACCATGAGTTCATTATATTGTTCTTGAATTTTATTGAAAAATTCTTTAGAGTGAAAAAATTCCATATGACTAGTACCTACAGCTGATATACCTAGAAACATATATACTTTATCACC
>JALUBM010000049.1 GCA_027044845.1 Sulfurimonas sp. | reverse complement strand
CTCATGTAGCAGTGAACCAGCCACGATACTAATCCCTTTAGAAGCCTCTAATAACTCTTTTAGCAGTCGAGGTGTTTCATTCATAAATAAAGGAAACACAGATTCAGGAAAGATGACAACATCGTATCCCTCTTTCTGTGCTTTGTAAATCTCTTGATAAACCATTTGTATCGTAGGGTAAAGTGATTTCCTTTTCCATTTGAGATTTTGAGGAATATTTGTTTGTATAAGTTTGATTTTTAAAGGAGCATCCGCTTGTTTTGGATAGCCGTAATTAAATGCGAAGATGAGCAAGAGTAACGGCAAAAATTTATAATTTTTGTTTTTTATGAGTGAAGGCAGAGCTAAGGCGAGTAAAACGGTAAGAAATTGATATTTATAAACACCGATATAACTATTGATAAACGGCAGTTCGATTTTCATCCAGTTCCAGCCTAAAGGTTCTATGAAGCTGAGTCCAAAAAGCAAAATAGCACGGACTAAGGGTTTATTACTTAGGGCAAGTGGTGCAAAAAAAAGAAGATACAAAATGCCAAAACCAAAGGTAACGATAGGTTCCATATATCCGACACCCTGATATTTAAAACTAAACCCTATCCAATAAAACCAAAAAAGTCCGATAAAAAATCCCGCAACAAGTATCGCTTTTTTAGGAATGTATAAAAGAAGGGCAATCGCACTAAGACCAAAAAGAGTGTTTATAAGTTTATTTGAAATTGCAAAATATTCAAAATATATAAAGGCACTAAAAAGTGTTGCAGTGAGTATTGCTAATAAAATATTTTTTGTGAATGGTTTCATTTTGAAATTATACGCAATTTTAAGAGCTTATTAGTATAATTTTTGTATAATTGTTGAAATTTTATAAATAAACTTCTTAAAAAGAAGTCTAATAAGGAAGCAAAAGATATGGAAATTATCTCTCAACTACTACCGTTTGTATTTTTAATTGCAATTATGTATTATGTAATTATTCGTCCTCAGCAAAAAGAAGCTAAGGCTAAAAAAGAGATGTTGGCAGCTCTCAAAAAAGGTGATAAAGTCATTACAAATGGCGGTTTCATCGTTGTTATTCATAAAGTTGAAGATAACTTCTTAACTGTAAAACTTAATGATGACACATTAGTAAAAGTTACAAAAGATTCCATTGCAAAGAAGTACGAGGATGAAGCTTAATTATCGCATAGTTATCTTTGCATTGGCAATAGTGTTTGGTATTGTTTTTTCTTTACCTTCTTTATTACAAACGCAAAGTGGCAAAAAAATAACCTTAGGTCTTGATTTACAAGGTGGTTTACATATGCTTCTTGGTGTAAAAACAGCAGAAGCTACAAAATCACGTATAAAATCTATGGCAGCAAGTATCAAACATTTTGCTGACCGTAATGATATCTTAATTGATGGACTTACATTTGATGATACAAGTGTAACTTTTGAAGTGCTTGATAGTGATGAGATTAAGAATTTCGATACATTCTTATCAAAACTTGAAGGTGTAAAAATAGCACATAAAGGTTCTGTTGTTACATTGAATTTGACACCTAAAGAGATACAAAAAACAAAAAAACAAGCGGTCTCTCAGGCAATTGAAACAATTAGAAATAGACTTGATCAATTTGGATTATCTGAACCAGTTGTAGCCCGACAAGGAAAAGATAAAATTCTTGTAGAACTTGCAGGAATTAAATCACAAGCAGATGAACAGCGTGCCCGTGAACTTATCTCACGTGCGGCAAAACTTGAACTGATGGCTGTAGATGAGGATAGAAATGCACGTGTTTATAATATGAGTGATGCAGATGCAGCCTCATATGGAGATGTTATTTTAGAAGATGTAAAATCTCCTAAAATTAAATATCTTGTGCATGAAATTCCTATTTTAGATGGTGGAATGCTTACTGGTGCACATGTAGGCTTTGATAAAAATAATCGTCCTGTAATTGATTTTAAATTAAATGCAGAAGGTGCAGATATATTTGGTGATTTTACTGGTAAAAATGTAGGTAAGCGTCTGGCAGTTGTGCTTGATGGTAAGGTTTATTCTGCCCCAAATATCAATGAACGCATTGGTGGAGGAAGTGGACAAATTTCTGGAAACTATACGGTTTTAGGGGCAAAAGACTTAGCAATTGCTTTACGTTCTGGTGCATTACTTGCCCCAATTTATATGATGGAAAAACGTTCAGTAGGTCCTAGTCTTGGAGCAGATAGTATTAAAGCTTCAATGATAGCACTTATTGGCGGTTTTGTTCTTGTTATTGCTTTTATGATGGTTTATTATCGTATGGCAGGTGTGATTGCGAATATTGCACTTTTTGCGAACTTACTGATTCTTTTAGCTGTGATGAGTCTGTTTGGTGCAACCCTCACACTACCAGGGATGGCAGGTATTGTCCTGACGGTTGGTATGGCAGTAGATGCTAATGTTATTATAACCGAGCGGATTCGGGAACTTATTTATGAAGGGAAGTCGATGCATAAAGCCATTGAAGATGGTTATGCAAATGCAATGACAGCGATTTTGGATGCTAACATTACGACACTTATTGCTTCTGTTGTTTTATATGTGTATGGTACAGGGGCTATTAAAGGTTTTGCTGTTACTATGAGTATTGGTATTTTAGCTTCAATGCTTACAGCAATTCTTGGAACGCATGGAATTTATCAGATGATAGAACCAAAAATGGGTAAAACGAAAAATTACCGTTTTTGGCTTGGAATTAAAGGATAATTATGGAATTTTTTAAATATAGTCGTACCTTTGATTTTATGAGTAAATCGAAACTTGCAATGCTTCTCTCTGCTATTTTGGTTTTAGCTTCATATGCGATTTTGGCTACAAAAGGTCTTAATTATGGGATTGATTTTGCTGGAGGAACTATTGTACAGGTAAAATATGATACAAAAGCACCTATCAAAGTAATGCGTGAGAAATTAAAAGTAAATAAACTTTTTGATGGTGCTACCATTAGTGAATTTGGTTCACCTGATGAAGTTGTGATTCGTATGAAAACAAGTAGTGGAAGCGTTACAAAAGATATTGGAGATGTAACTCGAGCAACATTAAAAGGAACAGGAAATTTTAAGATTCGTCGTGTTGATATTGTTGGTCCTAAAGTTGGTTCTGAGTTAAAAGAAAAAGGTCTTATGGCACTCTTTCTCTCTGTTGCCGCGATTCTTATATATGTAGCATTTCGATTTGAATGGCGTTTTGCCGTGGCTTCTATCGCAGCACTTATTCATGACGTTTCTATTGCTATGGGTGCCGTATCACTTTTTCAAATAGATGTAAATCTTGATGTTTTAGCTGCAATTTTAACACTTTTAGGATATTCGTTGAATGATACGATTATCGTTTTTGATCGTATTCGAGAAGGAATTACGAAGAGTAAAAAAGCAAACTTGACTGAGATTATAAACGAGTCTATCACAAGAACACTTGCTCGTACGACTTTAACATCGTTAACGACATTTTTTGTGGTTTTTACCTTGTTTATGTTTGGTGGAGAGATTATTCATGCTTTTGCATTTACACTTTTAGTAGGTATAATTGTAGGGACATATTCATCAATTTTTGTGGCTTCACCATTACTTATATTATTTGGTTTTGATGTAAAGGGTTACCATACGAAACTTGCCGAAAAAGCAAAAAGAGAAGCAGAAAAAAATAGAATGCGAGAGCAGTTTGAATCTGGTGTAATGTAATAAATTAAGGGATATTAATGGATTGGGGCAAAGTAGTATATGTATTTTTTTCACTGATGAGTTTAACATCAATAGCAGGATTTTTGTATGAAAACACTGCTATTTCACTGTTTATAGCAGCAAGTGTGAACCTTATTTCAACAATTTTAAAAATAGGGGTACGTAATCTACTTTCAGCCGAATTACTGGCATCTTCATTAGTTGCAGATTTGCATCTAATACCTGCCTTTGTGTTTTTAGTTATAATGCAAAATGATTCATGGGCAATTGCTCTGGCTATCGGAGCGTTGATAGCAAATGTTTTTTCAATGGGACTTGTTTACATTGAAAGTAGTAAAATATACGAAGAATATTAATAATTATAGGAAAAATAAAATTGGAATATAGTGCAAAAAACATAGAAAATAAATGGCAACAGTATTGGGAAGAAAATGAGAGTTTTGAACCGAGCGAAGATTTTACAAAAGAGAAAAAATATATACTTTCGATGTTCCCGTTTCCAAGTGGACGCTTGCATATGGGACATGTAAGAAATTACTCAATCAGTGATGCTTTTGCACGATACCATAGACAACAGGGAAAAAATGTTCTGCATCCTATCGGTTTTGATAGTTTTGGAATGCCAGCTGAAAATGCGGCTATAAAAAACGGTTCACATCCTAAGAACTGGACATACGACAATATAGACTATATGAAAAACGAATTTTACTCTTTGGGATTTTCTTTTTCACGTAAACGAGAATTTGCGACAAGTGATGAACTCTATACGAAGTTCGAGCAGGGCTTTATAATAGATATGTATAATAAAGGTTTGTTGTATCGTGAAAAAGGGATGTTAAACTGGTGTCCGCATGATCAAACGGTCTTGGCAAATGAACAGGTAGTGGATGGTTGTTGCTGGCGATGTGATACCCCGATTGTCAAAAAAGATATGAACCAGTATTATTTTAAAATTACTGCCTATGCAGATGAGTTGCTAGATGATTTAAAAAAGCTTGAAGGTGGTTGGCCAAAACAGGTTTTGACAATGCAGGAGAATTGGATAGGAAAATCAAACGGACTGGCATTTGACTTGTATTTTGATAATGAGAGTCTGTTGAAACTTTCTCATACATTTGAAAGATTTGATGTTTTTACAACACGCCCTGATACTGTTTATGGAATAAGCTATACGGCATTAGCTCCTGAACATGAAATAATAACGTATATGATTGAGAATAAATTGCTTGATGATACGGTGATAAAACAAATAGAAACCATGAAAAATGCCTCTTCGATTGACCGTCAAAAAGAAAAATCAGGTGTTGCGTTAGGGTTACATGTAAAGCACCCTTTAACAGGAGAATTAATTCCTGTCTGGGTGGCAAATTTTGTACTTATGGATTACGGCAGTGGTGCAGTTATGGCGGTTCCTGCACATGATGAGAGAGATTATGACTTTGCCAAAAAATATGATTTACCGATAAAAGCAGTCATAAAGCCATTTAATGCAGAGCATGATTTTTCTAAAACTGCTTTTACTGAAGTTGGTGAGTTAATAAACTCGGATGATTTTATCGGGATAAATTCACAAAAAGTACAAAAACATATTATAGAAATGTTTGAAGAAAAAGGCATTGGGAAAAAAACAACGAACTATAAACTTAAAGACTGGGGTGTAAGTCGTCAAAGGTATTGGGGTGCACCGATTCCTTTTATTCATTGTGACACTTGTGGCCTTGTTATGGAAAAGAAAGAGAATCTGCCTGTGGCTCTGCCTGAAGATGTAGAAATTACAGGTGAAGGAAATCCACTTGAAAACCATCCAACATGGAAACATTGTAAATGTCCTGAGTGTGGTGGTGATGCTTTGCGTGAAACGGATACGATGGATACTTTTGTTGAATCTTCATGGTATTTTCTACGTTTTTGTGCGTCACCTTCAAACTGGGGAAAAGAGGCTTTTTCATTTGAACAAATTAAGTATTGGATGGGTGTGAATCATTATATTGGTGGAATTGAACATGCAATTTTGCACCTTTTATATGCACGATTCTTTACAAAAGTTTTTCGTGATTTGGGATATATAGATTTTGATGAACCGTTTGAGCGACTGCTGACTCAGGGTATGGTGCTTAAAGACGGTGCTAAAATGAGTAAATCAAAAGGCAATACAGTTGATCCTGATGCCATTATAGAAAAATACGGTGCAGATACGGCACGTCTTTTTATACTGTTTGCCGCACCTCCGACACAAGAACTTGAGTGGAACGACAGTGCCGTTGAAGGTGCTTATAAATTCATAAAAAGATTTTTTGAGCGTAGTGCCAATGTGGTTCCATGCAATGAAAAACCGCAAATAAATCATTCTGATTTAAACAAAGAAGAAAAATTTGCCCGTAAAAAAGTGTATGAAGCACTTAAACGTGCTGAAGATGTATATAATGAGCGATATACTTTTAATACGATGATTGCTGGTGTGATGGAAGCGATGAATGCACTTAATGTACAAAAAAATACAAATGTATGGAGCGAAGGGTATTGGATACTTAGCTCTATTATGGAACCTGTAATTCCACATACTTGTTATGAAATTAGTGAAAAATGTTTTCATCTGAATAATTTAGTACCGCAAGAGATTCTCGAAGAAGTTTTTGTTGAAGAAAGCATTTGTTTAGGTGTTTCTATCAATGGAAAAAAAAGAGGTGAGATTGAAGTGGCGACAGATGCTTCTAAAGATGATATACTTTCTGCAGCAAAAGAAAATATTGCTAAATGGCTTGATGGAAAAGAGATTGTAAAAGAGATACTTGTTCCTAAAAAACTTGTTAATATTGTAGTAAAGGGCTAAAATGAAAAAATATCCGCCGCACTTTTTGAAGTTATTCACTTTATTAACGCTTATTGTCTTTATAAGTGCGTGTGGATATAAACCAAGTTCAAAATATGCCCGAAGTGTTGTCGGAAGGAAAATTAATACCCATGTAACTATCTCAGCAATAGATCCGCAAAATACCGTTTTAATCAAAGATGCAGTAGATAGTGCTATTGTGGAGATTTTCCATGCTTCATTAACAGATAAAGCACATGCCGATACAACATTAAACTTTTTTTTAACCCCTCCCCGTTATTCAGCAATTCAGTATAATACAGACGGGTATATTATTTCTTACCGTGCAACCATTATTTTGCGAGTAACAAGAGAATCTAAAAACATAAAGAAAAATTATACAGCAAAAGGAACGTATGATTTTTCAGTCGTTCCAAATGCAGTTATAACAGATCAAGAACGCTTTGATGCCATAAAATTTAGTGCGATTAAAGCTATATCATCATTTGTAGCACAAATATCCGCAGAGGGATCACAACTATAAATTAGGAGAAGAACAAATGACTATACAAACAATTATCAATAAAGCCGTAAAAAGATTAAAGCTTGAGGGAAAATTATTAACTCCTGATTTTTATGCTGAAGCTTTTTGTAAAGAAGTAAGAAAAGCAAAGATGCAGGTTGAAGATTGCCAGCATATTGTAAAATATAATACAATGCTCAATAAAGATTTGCAAAAAGATTTGAAAAACTATAATATTAGAACTATGAATGAAAGTTTTTTCATCCGTTTTTTAATTTCTAAACTTAATAGAACTAATCCTACACAATGTTTTGATACGCTTGAATCACAAACTTCACTTATAAAACGAATCCTACAGGTTATTACAGTTTTACACAATAAAGAAGCAAGTGAACTTGCACAAAAGACGCTTGATATGATAGAACGTGGATCACAATCAGAACAGTTAAATCAGTTTAGACAACGATGGATAAATTTTATAACTACTTATGATGATACTTTTTTACAAGAGTTAAAAGAGTACGGTGCTGTTGATACGAAAAATTTACAAAAAACTATTGAAAATCTAAAATTGGTATCGACAAGTGTAGATGACATGCAAAGTGTTGATTTACGAAAAATATCAAAACTTTTAATTACCTCTTTTGTGCCGTCTATTGCTTCAAGTGTGAATGATACTATTGCTTCTTTGAGTGAAAAGATACAAGAAAATCCCGCGTTACTTGAGAATGCTAGTATGGAAAATGAGATTAAATCGGCAATATCATTGCGAATAGCACTTGATAAGAAGACCGTAAAAGAGATGGTAGAATCCATTGATGGTGTTTTAGATCAACTTTCACTGCGTCTTATAAATATGATAGAACATTCAGACAGTTCAAATATTGAGATACAAGGGATAAAAAAAGAGTTAGAATCTTATAATGAAACATCAACTGTTAATTTTAAACTTGCACATAAGAAACTATTTACTATTGCTGTTGCTTTAGAAGAAAATACGGAACTTTTAAGTAAAGATTTAAAAGGACATAGTGATGAAGTGGCTGCTTTGTCTGAAAAGGTGCATATCCTTGAAAAGGAGCTTAAAGCAGTAAAAAAAGAGTCAAAAGAGGACTTTTTAACAAAACTTTATAATAAACGTGCACTCGATGAGTTTATAAGTATAAAAGAAGGTGAATACAAACGGAATAATCGTAATCTTTCTATTGTTATGTTTGATATTGATTTATTTAAAAAAGTGAATGATAATTACGGGCATGATGCTGGAGATGCTGTGTTATCAGCATTTGCAAAAATACTGAAAAAAGAGAGTAGAACTATTGATATCGTCGGGCGTTTTGGGGGTGAAGAATTTTTGGCACTTTTAAGTGAAACAGATTTGCAAGGAGGTATTGTTTTTGCTGAAAAAGTGAGGAAACACGTCGAAAAAGCACGTTTTGTTTATAAAGGAAAGCGTATTAGGGTTACTGTTAGTGCTGGAGTTTCTCAACGTTCTGATCATATTTCGTTTGAAGCTGCAATGAACTCTGCAGACGAATATCTTTATAAAGCAAAAAAAGAGGGAAGAAATAGAGTGGAGTATAAAAAATAACAGTGTTACAAACCTTTTTAGAAAGTAAACCGTTATATTATGAGAAAATAGACTATATGCGTATGTCCAGAGTTTATGGACATATTAAAAAGTTTATAAAGGTTCCAAAAATTATACATCTTGTCGGTACAAACGGCAAAGGCACCACGGGACGTTTTTTGGCATCCGCTTTGTACTCTTTGGGCTTTTGTGTCGGGCATTATACTTCTCCGCATATTTTAGAGTTCAATGAACGTATTTGGCTTGATGGAAAAAATATTAGCAATGTAACGCTTAATGAAGCACATAAAAAACTTTTATCTCTTTTAACTCCGCAAGATGCAGAATCTTTGAGTTATTTTGAGTATACGACACTTTTAGCGATTTTTTTATATCAGGAGTGTGATTATGTAGTATTTGAGGCGGGTTTAGGTGGTGAATACGATGCAACCGCTGTATTTAAAAATATTTTAACGCTCGTTACACCGATTGATTTTGATCATGAAGCTTTTTTAGGTACTGAGATAGAATCTATCGCAGCAACAAAAATAAATGCTGTACAAAGAAGAGCAATAATAGCTAAACAAGTACATGTCGAAGTTAGTACAGTGGTGCAAAAAATCGCACAAGAAAAGGGTCTTCTTATCGAAATGTACAGTGAATTGCTTGATAAACAAGACAAGATAAAAATTGCAAAAATTGCAAAAAATAGTGATTTACCTCTTTATTTGCAAGAGAATTTGATGCTGAGTATTGCCGCTTTGAAAGTTTTAGGTCTAGTATATGATGTAAAAGATTTTAATAATGCTAAACTTTTTGGCAGACTTTCACGTCTTAAAGACAATGTTCTTGTAGATGTTGGACACAATACCTTAGCGGCAAAGTCAATTTATGAGACTTTAAAAGAGAATAA
>JALUBM010000048.1 GCA_027044845.1 Sulfurimonas sp. | reverse complement strand
ATATTATTATATGCTACTAACATCATTTTATGGCAGGTGAAACAATCTATGGAAAAGAAGGAAAAATTATTGAAATCAAAACTAGAAATAATCTGTCCAAACTGCGATGAAGAGAATACAATCAAACTATCTTCTGAGATAAAATGTAAAAAATGCGAAGAAGATTTAACAAAATCAAAATATAGTAAATTCAAAAAACCAATTATTGGTGCTATGACCGCTATTATGATTGGCACCCCTGCAGCATATCAAATTGGAAAGCATATGCATAGTGAAGATCGATATCCTGTTGCCACTGAATATGCAATTATAAACAGCTGTATTTCTCAATATAAAAGCCCATTACGCAGAGCGTATATTAAACAAAAAAAGGCAATATATGTCTGTGCGTTATCAAATACGATGAGAAATATAGATTATGATGAGTATAAAAAAGATCAAGAAAAATTTTTAGATATATTTGAACAAAAAGCTGCTCAGTGCCAGTAGAGTAAAAACACTCTACTGAAAAGTTTATCTACTAGGGCAATTACCTCTACCTTTACCTGAAACCATACTTGTTTTTTTACTCGGTCCATTCGGAGGAGTACATCCGCCTGATCTTCCCATTTTATTTACCTCCCTTGCTTGAGTTATGTGCAGCAACTCTCTGTGCTCTGCCCGCGAAGTGTCCTTTTGGTACACCACCTCCATGTGTCTTAGCTGTTGGAGATTGAATTCTAGCAGCTGCGGATGTTGTCATTTTTGTACTTTTAGCGATGATGGCTCCTTTTTGATTTATTCCTAAACAAAGGTTTAGGTTGGTAGAATTGTAAAACAAGTCGAAGGGACAATTAGGGACAATATGAAGAATGAACTCAAACAGAAGAAAGAAGAACTCAAAGAATGGCTCAAAAAGTTAGGCCTATCTCAGCGTGTATTTGCAGAAAGAATTTTTTATGAAATTAATGAAAGCGATAATGAGAAAGAGATAAACCAATTTTTTGAAAGATTTAAACAATCTCTCCGCAGGGAATCAACTGATATAGGCTTAATAGAGAGCTACTTAAAAATCCTCTATAAGCAAAATGAGTTTTTAAAATTAGGTCTAGTTATCCATGAACCCTATTGTGATGATGAATTTTCTGATACATTTAACAAAAGAATGAAAACTATCTATAAAAATATAACAGATAAACTTCTTGAAAAAGATGACGATTAAAAAATGATTGATTTTTTAATTATTCTAAAGAAATAATCTCATGTTAAAGTTTTTAATTTTATTAATACCGTTTTTACTGCTGGTAGATACAGGCATCCTTACAAAGATAGTTGACGGAGATACACTCTATTTTAAAACGAACGGCAAAAAAGTTAAATGCAGAATCGAATATATTGACACTCCTGAATCTAAAAATAATTCAAAACTCAAAAGAGATATGAAATATTGCAGAAATGTTTCAGCTAAAGATATGATAAGTGCAGGTAAAAGTGCCACAAGAGCAGCTAAAAGACTTTTAAAACTTAGAAATACATATTCTTACCAAACTCATGGAAAAGATCGTTATGGGCGTTCTATTTGTGATGTACAATTGGATGACACAATGACTTTTAACGAAGCAATGGTTGCCGATGGATATGCAGTTCCATTTCGTAGGTACATGACAAGCGATGAAAAACGATATTATAATAGAGTACTAGAAGAAGCCAGAACTCAAAACAGGGGATTATGGAAAAATTATAGTAGAGAGATAGAGTGCCTCAACAGTGCTAGAAATTAAATAAAATGAGGAGAGTGATATGCTTAAAGAGTTTATTGAGAAACAATACTTTATTGTGAATTTAGACACATTAGATATAGCAGATGCGATGGTTGAAGATGGGGATAAAACAGAAGAAGAGATAGCATCTAGGGATGTTGAGTATGTTAATGTGCTACTTAATGAAGATGACCTCACTATAAAGAAGTTTGAAGGATCGTCTGCAATTATCAAGTTTGATCGTGAAGAGAGAACATTGCATATTACACATACCTATCTACACAAGTCAAACTAAGCAAAAATTAAGTAAAATACGATAAAAAAAGAGAAAAATATGGAACTTCGTTTAAAAAAAGATTTGATAT
>JALUBM010000047.1 GCA_027044845.1 Sulfurimonas sp. | reverse complement strand
GTTTAATTATGTTAATCCACAAGTATCTGATGTTCATCACATTTTATATCACTAACAGAGTTTTTAAAACTATTTTTAGAAGGAAAGCAAGAGGATATTTCTACAGAAAAGGTTCCTGACCCCAATATTTAAATATCCCGCGAACCTTACGGTGGTAGAGGTAGTTATTTACGCTACATCCAATCCAAACTCAACAGAAAAATGAGTAGCTTTTACCTTTGGCACAACCATTCTATTTTGTTTATGAAGTTCTACTATGCCGTATCTTTCTAGTGTCTTCAATGTACGAGAAAGGTTTGGTTTTGCTCTTCCTGTAAGTTCTACAAGTTCCTGCAAGGATGCTGGTTTATACTCAAGTATTGTTTTTAAAAGTTTCTGGTTTTCGCTAGAGAGTATCTGTGCCATAGATTTTATGGACTCAAACCAAATTTTTGGTTCATCTTTTTTAGGTCTATAAAGCCCTTTTGCAATATCTATAGTGCGTTTTTTATAATCATCCTTAGAGATAATTCCTACTTTTAATGTTTTCATATGTTGCTCTCCATATAATACTCTACACTCTCCCAAAAATCTTCTAAGAGTTGTAATGCTGACTCAAATTCATAAGCACTAATATCTGTTTGTTTATGGATATGGTCATAACTTGATTTTCTTGCTCCATATTTTTTAGATGATTTAAAGCTATGGGCATTATCATAACCTACTACTCTACGATTATGCTTATCATGAAGTGTAAGTGAATATCTAATTCCATGAGGAATAGCCTTGGTTACTTCGGTGCAATAGGCTTCAAGCTTGACCCAGTATCCATTATCCATAGGAAACACTTCATTATGTAAATTTAGTAAATTTTCTAAATCATTCACTTAATTCCTTTTGTTATCATTAGATGATAATATCATAATTATTATTAATTTATTCTAAAGTTAAAAGTGATAAAAAGTTATCTTATATTTTATCACTAAATCTTTCAGAATCGCCACCAACTACGACAGCAACTTCCCTGCACAACTAGCTGCCTTCATCAAGCTCTCATTGTTAAGGTGGGCATATCTTTGGGTCATCTTCATATTTGAGTGCCCTAATAGTTGCTGCACTTCATACAAACTCCTACCACTGTTTACTAGAACGCTGGCAAAGCTATGTCTGAGGTCATGCATCCTTACATCTTTAAGTCCTGCTCTTTTTCTAGCATAGTCCCAAGCGTGAAAGATGTTGGTTTGTGGTTTTCCTGTTACTGAAGAAGGAAATAGATATTTTGAGTTGTTCGGTATGGAGTCTAGTATCTCTTTGACTTCATCTGTTATGGGGATGGTTCTTTTCTTACCACTCTTGCTTATTGGTATCGTCCATATCATGTGAGTAAAGTTAAAGTGACTCCATTGTGCTTTTAGCACCTCGCCTCTTCTAGCTCCTGTTAAGATGAGTAAGGGAACGATGTACTTTAGATGAGGGTTTAGGCTTTGGTTGACAGCAATGATTAACTTCTTTGCTTCTCGTTTCGTTAGGAATCTTTGTCTTTCATTGTTTTCTATGAATGGTTTTATGTTCCTTGCTGGGTTTTCCGTTATGCCTTTTAGTTCTAAATCTATTGCTATGTTGTAGGCTTGAGAGAAGAAGATGAGGAATTTGTTTGCAGTGGCTGGTTTTTTGTGTTTGCTATGAACCATGTCTATGTGGGCTTTCATGATTTCGTGTTTCTTTATGTTGTTCATTTTGTGTTTTCCAAAGATTGGTAGGATATGGATTCTAAAGGTTGTGTCGTTGTATATCCAAGACTTTACATGTTTTTGCACATAGGGGAGGTAGTATTCTAGGTAGAACTAGTTTAGTGTTATAGATGAAATATCAACTTCAGGAGTGTCTATGATGACCTCTTTGCCCTCTTCTATTGAGCGTTTTAGTTTTATGGCTTTAGTTCTTGCTTCTTGGGCTGGTAGGATTGTGGCGTCTCCTATGCGATGATATTTTCGTTTGTTATCGAGTGTTGTAGTTCTTAGATAAAATGTCTTTCCACCGCTAGCCCTCACATCAACTAGGAATCCTTTTAATTTATCATCAAAATATTCTACTTTAGTTTTACCTACTGGACACTTTGCTCTCTTAATA
>JALUBM010000046.1 GCA_027044845.1 Sulfurimonas sp. | reverse complement strand
CGGTAATCATCACTAAAGGCTTAATCCCTTTGCTCTTTTTTATAGTCGATATAGTTAACTTTTTACTCATTTAAAACTCTTTATTATATTAATACGGGTATTTTAACGAAAAATTGCTATAATTTGAACTATATAGGAGAAATATTTTATGGGCGTAAGAAGTGATTTAGATAAAAACTTTGATTTTGAAATTGTCGATGAGTTTTTAGATCACTATTCTATGATGGTTGATAGCATGGAAGTCATGATTCTTGACCTTTCAAAACCTAGCATGTATGAAAGAAGTGTTAATGAACTTTTTCGTGTATTTCACAACATTAAGTCAGCTAGTGGGTATTTGAAAATTATTTCAATGAATAAATTAGCTGCTTTTGTTGAAGATGAACTTGAAGCACTACGTCTAAAAAAACCGCCTGTGAGTGAAGAAACAATAAACTGGTTATTAAATATTAGCGACATGTTCGCCTCTTGGCAGGATAATTTAAAACAAAACAGTGAACTTAGTAAAATAAAATACTCCTTATTAAAAATCCCAGACTTGGAAAAATGAATTTGAAAAATTTAGTAGCATATATAACATCTGGTTATCCAGAAAAATCGTTTACAGTTGACTTAGGTCTTGCCCTCGCACAAAACGGTGTAGATACCTTAGAACTTGGGGTTCCTTTTTCAGACCCCGTAGCTGATGGAATACTTATAGAAAAAGCTAATCATAAATCCTTGGAATTGGGATTTAAATTTCAAGATTTATTAGAAATTTCAAAAGAGATAGCTCCTAAAGTAGATACCTTATGGATGGGTTACTTCAACAGCTTTTATCAGCAAAACATGCAACGTCTTATTCCTTTAGCAAAAGACTTAGGTGTTAATGGTTTGATTATCCCTGATGTTCCCCATGAAGAAGCATTAATATATGAAGAACTCTTTGATAGCCATGACGTCGCAAACATCTCTTTTGTTGCTCCGACAGATAGTGAAAGTAGAATCAAAACTGTTGTCAATAATGCTCAAAAGTTTATCTACATGGTTGCATATACTGGTATTACAGGTTCAGGAACAGCAGAAGATTTACAGCCTTTTTTAACTTCTATTAAAAAACATACACAGACACCTGTGTATGTTGGTTTTGGTGTAAATGCAAAAACAGCCAAAGAGAAAGTAAAAGGGGCTGACGGTGTCATTGTGGGAAGTGCTTTTGTCGATATTTTATTAAACAATGATTTAAGTTATACACAAAAAATTTCACAATGTAGTGAACTTGCAAAAGTGATTAAAAACGAGATTAATTTCTGATTTTGCAGTCATCTTTGGTATGGGTGAAGTAATTTGCTCCGTTTTTATGAAGAGAGTTATACATGTCATATTGTAATTGATAATTCTTTTGCACATGAAGATTTACAAAGATTGGAAATACTTTTTGAGGAAGAAAAATATAGCCAATGGTTTGTAGAGTTTGTAAACATGTACACACTTGATACGGCAATCATTGAAATACTCTATAATAAAATAATTTTAAAGAAAAAAGATATACTCTTATACCCACATAAAGGGAGGCTTACGCATTACCTACACAAGTTTGGTTTTACAACACATTCTACTGTACAATTAAAAGAACCTATTGTAGATGCACAGAGTCTTGAGGTTATCCTTATAGGTGGAAGTGCAGATTCTTTTGACAAAATTATAGCAATTGTCAAACAGTGCAGTTTTGAAAATCTGAGTTTGATTATAGTGCAACATCAACAAGCAGAAGGCATAAACAGTTTTGATAGAATACTCCAATCTTACACATGTCACAAAGTTTCCTATACAAAAGATTTTCAAAAGATTAAAAAGGGAAGAATCTATCTCGCTCCTCATAACAAACATTTAATGGTAAAAGATGGTTGTTTTATGTTAAGTGACGCACCAAAGTACAACTTCGCCAAGCCATCTATATCACTGAGCTATGAATCTTTTTCTAACTACTATAAGAATTCCTTACTTATCATACAAGAGTGTGGTTATGTCAATGATGGTGTCGATAAATTGTCAATGGTTCAAAATAACGGCTCAAAAATCATTATACAAAACCAAGAGGAGTGTGCAGGAGAATCTCGTTCTATGGTTGTCCAT
>JALUBM010000045.1 GCA_027044845.1 Sulfurimonas sp. | reverse complement strand
AAAAAAATGAAAAACTTGAAAAGATAATTGATAAACAAGAGAGAGTTGAAGATGAACTTGATGAACTCTTGCAAAAAATTGAGAATATGGGTGGAGATGAGTTCTATGAAAAAAAAGCAAAAGATAGATTTGATTTAGTTATCTCTGGTGATGGAAAAGAGAAACTTCGAGATGTAGCAGAGGTAAAAGGATATGTATTTATCCTACAATTAATTGATAAAGAGGTAGAAAATTTGCAAAAAAGGCAGAGTTAAAAATTGCACTCTGCTTAAAATTTAGTAAATGTAAGGAATTGCTTGGTTTTGAGTATGTTTTAACGAATATTGCTCAAAAGTGTCAGATTGATTATGGGGGAGCTATGGGAGCTGTCGGCTTCCTGTATGGCTCTGTAAAGGACAATCTAAGGTGGAATAGTTTGAGTAGAAAAAAATATACCAACCTCCTGATGGGCGTTGGTAGATATTTGGTAATGGAAGAGAAAGAGTTGAAAAAAATAGAGATGGAGCAGACAAATATGAGTAGCAATAATATATCAACTCTTCTAATACAGGCTTTTGGAGGAGATGAATAGTGGCAAGTGTTGGAACAGTTGTAATTGAAGTAGATGCAGATGTTGCACAGTTTGTAGAGGGGATTCATCAAACAAATATGCATCTCTCAAATCTTGAGAGAAGAGCAAGAGAAGCAAAAAAGATGATTGCAAATTTTGCAACTGCAACAGCAGGGATTTTAGCTATTGCAGGAGCATTGGATAGAGTAAAAGAGGGTTTTTCAACTATAGAAAATGCTCAACTCGAAATGCTAAAGACTACTGGAGCAACAAAAGAGCAGTTTAAAGAGTTAAACAGAGTTGTTCTTGAACTATCAACACACAAGTCAGGTTTTTTGGCGACAGACCTTTATGAGATAATGGCCATCGCAGGGCAGTTGGGGATTAAGGGAACTGAAAATCTAAAAAAATTCTCTACTGAAATGCAATACATGGTAAGCTCTTCAAAACTGACAGCTGAAGAGGCATCTCTAGGATTTGCAAAATTATCTAACTCTATGCACCTACCAATAGACCAAATAAATAAATTGACATCAGCAACAACAAAACTTGCGAGTGAAACAACAGCAGATGAGGGTTCGCTACTTCAATACGCTCAAAGAATTGCAGGAATGGGAAATACTTTTCATCTTACAAGTGCAGAGGTTTTAGGCTTATCGGCTACATTATCCGATGTAGCAGTGGAGTATGAGGTTGGTGGAACAGCTATTCAATCTCTACTCCTCAAAATCATAAAAAATACTAAATCTTTTGCAATTGTAAGTGGGAAAAGTTTTAAGGATTACTCTACTATTTTAAAAAAAGAACCAATAAAAGCTCTTGAACTCTTTTTGCAAAAAATGGGAGAACTATCACAAGAAAATAAAGTAAAAGTTCTTGATAAGCTTAAAATTGGTGATAGTGGAATGATAAATACGGTTTTAAAACTCTCTGAAGCGACCGATAAATTAGAAAAAAATATAGCTATATCAAAAAGAGCATTTGAAGCAGGAGATGCAACTTTAAAAGAGTATGAGGTAACAGCCAAATCACTTACCAACCAACAACAAAAAGCAAAATCAGCAATTCTTTTTCTTGAAAAAGCAATAGGAGATAGTTTAAAACCTACTTTGATAGAAGGGATTAAATTAACAGCTACAATTGCTAATCATACAAGAGAGTATGCTGAAGACGCTCTCCCACAAACTATATTTGCACTTAGCAATACGGCAAAAGCTTTCTTCAGCATGGGTGAAAGCATAATTGATGTAACAGGCTCAATCTTGAATGGTGCTTTATCTCTTATTACTTTTGATACCCAAACAAATACAAATATCACTACTCTAGGACATTTTATAGGACTAATAACAGGTGCAAGTATGGGAGCTGAAAACTTTGCTTCTCTAATGGAAATATCAGCAGTTGGAGTAGAAACTTTTTCAACAGCTATTACAACCTATGCTATCACAAGATTAAAATATCTACAAAATAGATTTTATGCATCAATAGGAAGTATAAAAGAGTTTTTAAATACAATTACTCTTGGACATTTGGGGGATAATTATCAAGAGTATTACAAAAAAGCTAATAATATCAATATGGATATTATCTCAATC
>JALUBM010000044.1 GCA_027044845.1 Sulfurimonas sp. | reverse complement strand
GCAAATATTTTCATAGGATGTGCTAAATAATAATCGGGGTCATAAAATATACAATGCCCCAGTCTTGCTCCAACAACTATGCCCACTACAGCATATAAAAAAAGCCCCTCTATATTGCTCTCATCTTTATGCTCTAGGTGATACACCCATTTCATAAACTCTAATCCTGAGAGTATTGCCGCAGCAAAAAGTAGACCATACCAATGCACCTTCAGTGGTCCAAAAGAGATGAGTATCGGATTTATATCCCATATAAAATGATGCATCTTAATCTCTTAGTGCATCAGCTATAAGTTCAATCGGATTTTTGAAAATCGTTTCAACACCCGCATTGTGCATAGAATTATTGATTTGCATACGACAAGCACTACATTCCGCACTCACTATTTCTGCCTTTGTCTCTTTAATCATTGCAGCTTTAGGAATACCCGCTGCTTTTGCAAAATGGTATTTTTCAGTTTGCATTGTCACACCGCCAAATCCACAACATTGATTTGGGTCACTCATCTCAACTATTTTATAATTTTGACGAATTAGGTTTCTTGGTTCTTCATGAATTCCTTGCATCTTTTTTGCATGACAAGGATCATGATAGGTAACAATAGGTGAAGCTTTCTTCTTTGATGCCAACAAATGTTCTAAATGCGTATGATGCTGTAGCCACTCTGTTGCCATAAAAACTTTACTCATCACAGCCTTCGCACGTGCTTTCCACTCTAGTTGGTCATGAAAATAGTGTTCATAATCAATTTTAAGCATTGCACTACATGTAGCTTCTGGAACTATAATCGCTTCAACGTCTCCAGCAAATTTTTCAAAATACTCAATATTAAATTTGGCATTATAATCAACTGTGTCAAAATCTCCAGTAAAGTATGCAGGAGCCGAGCAGCATTTCTGACTTTTTGCCAAAAATGCGTCAATTTCAAGTGCTGCAAGGATTTCTAAAAGAGATTCTCCAACAGCTTTATAGTTATAATTTGCCAAACAACCGATAAATACAGCTACTTTTCGCTTTCCACCATTACTAATATTTTCTGGATGGGAATTTAAGAAGGAGGTTTTTGTCAAACTCGGCATAAGTCTATCTGATTTTATCATCGGTAAATTCAATCGTGATGTCATTGAATCTATATCACTTTTAATTTTAAATCCACATGTTTGAAAAGTATAGCCTAGTTTAAAAGCAATGTCATTAAGCCATCTATGACGAAGCAGCAGAAAAAATGCTTTTTTATACCAAGCAATACCAAATTTTTGAGCTATATCACTACGCACTTGTTCTATTACCATGTCAGTAGGTAGTGATTTTGGGCATACCTCAACACAGGCAGTACATAAAAAGCAGCTTTCAAAAATACTTTTTGCTGTTGTATCAAGCTCTAAGTTTCCACGTTTATATGCACCCAAAAGGTCTATAAATCCACGAGGAGAAGTAACTTCATCAGCATTAACATTATGAATTGTACACACGGGAATACACTTTCCACATTTGACACAATCATCTGCTACTTTATCAAAATTAAAAATATCTTCTGTTCTTTTACTCACTTTTACACCGTCTTTGAAAAGGTTTTGTCACTACCTGAATGACGTTTCATATAAGCATCAAAAGGCATAGCAATATTTCTAATAAGTAATGTCCCTGTTTGTGAACACTCTATAGACTCATCATTCATTTTAATCAACTCTTCTTCTGCAAAAGGTTGTAACTCTCTTATAGCATCTTCAAAATATGCTTTAAATTCTAATCCAAAAATTGCCTCAAATCTTTTAATATCAAGTTTAAAATTACTCATCAATTCCATAATAACATGTTGTCGAATTTGGTCATCTTCACTTAGTCCGACACCTCTTTCAAATGGTAATTTTCCAGCATCTATTGCTGCTTCATACGAAGGCATATCTTTGCAATTTTGTGCATAATAATCAACACCCTCTCCTATTGAAGTCAAGCCAACACCTATTAAATCTGCACCACCTTTTGTTGTATAACCTTGAAAATTTCTATGTAGTTCACCCTTGTCAATCGCTTTAAAAAGCTCATCTTCTGCTTTTGCAAAGTGATCCATTCCTATCATTTTATAACCATTCTCGGTTAAAAAATCGATGGTATACTGCATAATTTGCAACTTTTCATCAGGACGAGGCA
>JALUBM010000043.1 GCA_027044845.1 Sulfurimonas sp. | reverse complement strand
AATGGCGTTGTCTCTATGCTTGATCTTTTTGAGTTTAAACGCTCAATCAGCAGCGACAACCCGATGGACTCAAGCGGAAATTTCAAAGCTATTTCAGCCTCTTCACGCTCATCACTTAAAATGTTGCAAAACGGAGTTACACTTGATTCAAGAATCTTTGACAATGAATTTGAAGTAACAAAAGAGACACTTATACATGAACTAAAATCTTTCCATCCAAAACGCATGTGCGGCTGGAAAGAGAACTATATGTCAGAAATTATCCAATCTTCTTATACTTCAGGGAAGAACATATTAGAAAGATGGCCTAACTTACAATAATGAGCGAATTACAAATAGATATATTACTAATTTTAGTCATCACTTCAAGTGCAACAATTTTTGCTTACATTTTATATGTGGAGTACCAGCGCAATAAACATATGGAGCATATTAAACGCTCTATTGCTTTTACTGATGATGAATTTGCTGAAATCCTTAAAGAACAGAAAAATGAATCGCAGGCTTTTGTAGAAAAAATTCACACACTTATGAGACATGCAGGGTTTAGTATGCCTTTGTATATGTTTATACTAATATTCGCTGCGTTTACACTATTAACAGGTTCACTCTTTGCACTCTTTTTGCAACATTGGAGTGGCTTAATTATAGGTATTGTCTTTGGTAGCCTTATTTTTACAATGATTATGCAGTCCATCATTCACAGTAGAAAAAAACAGTTTAACAAAGCCCTTGCGCTCTCTATTTCTGTACTTGTAAAGATGATGAAAAATGGTATAGGATTTGAGCAAGCACTACTCAAATCTATTGCCGTTTCAAGTTCCCCTCTTTTTAAAGAGATTTTTGAAAACTTTTTTCAAGAAAAAAATACCATTGGAGAGGTAGAAGCATTTGAACATATCAACGACTTTATTGATTCTAAAGAGCTGCGTATTTTTGCATTAGCTATTAAAATAGGACGCGCAAGTGGTGGGCAATTTTCAAATACATTGCAAAAAGTTGAAAAAACTATCGCATACAGAGAAAAGATGCAAGAAAAAGTGGATGTTGTAACACGAGAAGGAAGTGTCGGTTCTTATGTTGTTATTTTTATTACTATTTTTCTTTACTTCGCACTCGATAAGAATTTCGATGGAAAAATTAGCGAATACTTTATGCAAAGTGGCTATGGAAGGTTCCAACTACTAGGAATCGCTTTATGGGTATTTTTAGGGATTATGGCAAATAAATTTATCACAAAGGTGAACAAATGATGCAAACACTGTCGTATCTCCTTATGATTATTTCACTATGTATCATTTTCTTCTTTATTTTTGTCTATATGGTACAAAAATATAGGCATATACAGCTCATAAACGCAGTCTTTGCTAAACAAGAAGAGGGCATTATCTCTAAAGAAGAGAGTAATAAAAAGGCTGCGTTTGAGCTTAAACTTATCCGTGCAGGAATTACACATAAAGAGTACAAAGAGGTACAGCTTTTAAGTGTTGTCGCAGGGCTTGCACTTTTTGGATTACTATTTATTTTAGACTTATCTTTCATCTTAAATCTATTTATTGGTTTTGTAGCTCTGCTTGTGATGCTCTTTATGCCCTATCTTTATTTAGATGAGCAGATTAAAGCACGCATTAAAAGAATTAACAATGACCTTGCAATTTTCATTGATCTTTTAATAATCATCTTAGAAGGTGGTGGTGGACTTAACAATGCCATAGACAAAGTAACACAAGAGGCTGGTAATGTACTAGGAAAAGACCTTTTAGAAGAGTCTAAAAAATTTAAAAATGAGTTTATAACCTACTCAAGTGAAGCCGCATACAATAATCTTGTCAATAGAACCGGCAGTGATGCCATAGCAACTATTGTTGGATTTATGCGTCTCTCAGAAGAGACAGGTATTGGGGTCAAAACCATATTTGAGAATCAAGCGCAGGAGATTAAAGATATGGAGATGTTAAATGTTGAAAAGCGTGCTGCTACGATGAATATCAGTATCACTTTTGTAATGTTTATCTTTATCTTACCTGCAGTCATAGCGATGATAGCATTTCCAATGGCTGCTGATGCTTTAATGCCAGGATTTTAAAAGGAGTAATATGAGAAATCGAAACACAAGAATCATAATGGGGATACTAGTAGGCTTAGTCCTTTT
>JALUBM010000042.1 GCA_027044845.1 Sulfurimonas sp. | reverse complement strand
GTATTTGGGGTATGCAGATTTAGAAGTAAATCACACAAATAATTATTTTTATAAAGTTTTAAATACAGTGAAATCAGGAAAAGATTTACAGCGTATCTCTATAAATACACTTGAGAAAAAAATAGAGTCTATTCATTTTGTTTTACAAAAGCTTATTAATTATGAAGTTAACATGGCAAATTATGAAAGAAAGAAATTTTTGTATGCTTATAATTCTATATTGATAAAAATAGGCATCTCTTTGGGTATTATTATATTAGGTGTACTAGTAGTTCTTTTTTACGTCTTTGAAAGTATTCAAAAAGACCATACTCGCCTTGAAATAGCAGCGAAAAAGTTAAAAATTGCTAATAAAAAACTTGAAGATGTTTCATATACTGATTCTTTGACCAATCTTCATAACCGAAGATATTTTAACTTTATATATGATAAAGAAATAAAACGTGCAAAGCGTAATAAGTCTTATATTACATTTATGATGCTTGATATTGATTACTTTAAACAATACAATGACACTTATGGGCATGTCGAAGGAGATTTTGCTCTTAAAAGTGTTGCTAAGGTTTTAAAAGACGAGCTTAAACGCCCAGGGGATTATGTTTTTAGACTTGGTGGAGAAGAGTTTGGTATTTTACTCAGTGAGACAGATGAAACAAATAGTGCAAATCTTGCACAAAAAATTTGTGATGCTATTAGAGAAAGAGAAATTAAGCATGAAGCTTCCAAGGTGAATCAATTTCTTACTATTTCTATAGGCGTTGTTTGTTGTGTAGCAGATAAGGCATTAGATGAAAAAGTATTGATTTCGCGTGCGGATGAGATGCTGTATGAAGCCAAAGAGGGTGGAAGAGACAGATATGTTATAACGTCAGATGCTTCAAAGGCAAAAATCGCTTAATGCCCGTGTTTAAAACGAAATTCTTGTTCAACTAAAAGAGGACGAATTTTTTCTTTTAGCTCTCCTTGAAATTCCATCCAATGATTTTTGATATTACCTCCGCAACCAATCTTTTTTTTTAGTAATTTGAGTAGTGCTGTTTGTTCTTCTTTTGGTCTATAAAATTCACCGACGAGTGTAACTATTTTTCCTTTACGTTTTTCTTTTTGAAATACTAGAAAATGTTTATTTGGTTCTTGAAATTTATTTACGATTTTTGTTTTATGCGGGCTTTGCACTTCAGCCCAACCCTTTTCAATATCTGCACCGATAAAAATATCAAGCTTTTTACCTCTAGCCATCTAGTACACTTTTTGAGCTAAAATGCTCATATCATCTTTTGTATATTTTTTATTTCTAAGTGTTTGCATTACATCATCTAAAGAGTAGTGAATATGATTATATATAACGACTAAAACTTCATCGTTGGTTTGTAAAAATGTTGTTTCTCCATACGGGGTATATCGTGTAGCACCGATGCTGATAATAATATTTTTAGGGTTGTTACATGTACTGATGTACTCCTTTATATTCTCTAGTGGTCCGATGTCTTTTTGGGTATTTATTTGATTTTTTATCCATTCTGTGAGTTTGTCATAAAAATAGCTGTAGCCGTTAAGTTCTACATTTTCACCGTAAGCATGAAACTCGTTATCTCTGCGAAGAAAACTGCATATACTAAAATTATCCATCACTCCTCCTGATGTAAATTTGTCAATAGAAAGAAGTTTAGAAGCAATTCCTTTAGAATTTTCTCCCCAGTTTTTTTTATCACTTATTTTCTTTGCACCACTGACACGAATAGAACAATCATTATATGCAGTAAAATATTGAGGGGTAATAGCACTAATTTTATTTTCTTCATAACTAAGTTCGCAAAGTAGTCCAACTTCTGGTTCAGCCTGAACATTGACATCTTCGTTTGGAAGTTTGATGTAAGTAGATGAAAGAGGGTAAGTAAAAAGCATCTCTTTTGGGCGAGGGGTATTTACGGTTTTTTTACATGGAAGGTAAAAAGGAAATATCCCTTTTGGTGCAGCTTCATCTTCAGTAATAATGTTCTTAAAATCTTCAAGTTCTCCAGCTTGGGCAAGATGTAAGGCAAAATTACCTGCAATGCCTAAACCTAAATAATTTTTATACTCTTGCATAGTTATAGTGTTCCTGATTCTTTAGCAGCTACAAATTCTTCGTAACTTCCATGGAAGTCGGTATATGTATGGTCTTCATGTAGTTCAATAACACGTGTAGCAAATGCATCAAGTAGCTCACGGTCATGTGAAACACAAATAACGTTACCTTTAAATTCATGTAATGCTTCACCTAGCGCAACAATTGCTTCAAGGTCAAGGTGATTGGTAGGTTCATCCAGTACTAAAAAGTTTCCACCCTCAAGCATCATTTTTGAAAGCATCATACGGTGTTTTTCTCCACCAGAAATAGAGATAACATTCTTTTCTTGTTGCTCTCCATTAAAGAGCATACG
The DNA here is from genome assembly GCA_027044845.1 of Sulfurimonas sp. Classification (GTDB taxonomy): domain Bacteria; phylum Campylobacterota; class Campylobacteria; order Campylobacterales; family Sulfurimonadaceae; genus Sulfurimonas. The sequence goes on along the minus strand of JALUBM010000042.1, from coordinate 7,452 downwards.
CCCTAAACAGTTGCGAATTTCAGCTATTTCACGTTTAGGATCAAAAGCACGGAGCCAATCATATAATGTTCCATCACCCTCTATAGTATCAGCTGTATCTTGGGGAAAATAAGAATTTTCGATGGTAGCTCCCCAAGTAACTTCTCCACCACAGCTTGGTTTTATCTCTTCCATAATAATTTTAATGAGTGTTGATTTTCCAACACCATTTGCACCAATAACAGCAATTTTTTCATCAGGGTTTACTTTAAAAGTAACATCTTTTAAAACTTCATTATCACCATAAGAATGACAAATATGTTCAATATTAAGAGCTTCATCACCCATAATACGTTTTGCTTTGAAAACAATTGATGGGTCACGGCGAGAAGAAGGCTTTATATCATCTATTTGAAGTTTATCAAGTTGTTTTTGTCTTGATGTTGCTTGTTTTGCTTTTGAAGCATTTGCAGAGAAACGACGAACAAAGGCTTCAAGCTGTTCTTTTTCTTTTTGTTTTTTGGCATTGTCAAGTTCCATCTGTTTTGCCATAACATTTGCAGCAAGATACCAGTCATCATAATTACCAGTAAATTCTCTAATTTTTTGATAATCCACATCAAGTATATTTGTAACAACGGCATTTAAAAAGTGTCTATCATGTGAAATTACGACAAGAGTACCTTCATGGCGTTGCAGTTCGTTTTCTAACCATGTAATAGTTTCAATATCTTGATTATTTGTAGGCTCATCAAGAAATAAAACATCTGGTTTTGGGTATAGCACCTGTGCTAAAAGAACTTTGAACTTATCAGCAGAGTCAAGTGTACTCATAAGTTCATTGTGTTGTTCAGCCGAAATCCCGACATTTTCAAGAATCTTTGCAATGTTTACATCATACTCATAGGTAGGGTCTTCTTCAACACAAATAGTTTCAAGTTCAGCAAGACGATTATTGACGGCATCATCCTCAAAGTCGCCACTCGTGTAAATTTCTTCCTTTTCTTTAATAGCATCATAAAGACGTTTGTTGCCATAAAGAACTGCATCCATAATTGTATAATCTTCAAAAGCATATTGATTTTGTCCGAGTACACCGACTTTATTTTGTTTTGGGATGATAACTTCACCTTCATATTCATTAATCTGATTTGAGAGAATTTTTAAAAATGTTGTCTTACCAGCACCATTTGCACCAATAAGACCGTATCTTTTATGACGGTCAAGTTTTAAGTTTATATCTTGAAAAAGCACTCTGTTTCCAAAACGCATAGTTAAATTTTGTACTGTTACCATAATGTTGCCTATATAATATTTTTCGCGATTATATCGAAATTATTATAAATATTTGGTTATTATATGCTATGCAAATAAGACAAATGACACTAAAAGAGCTTTATAGCGTTTATGATGTAGTAAAACAACTTCGCACTGGGCTGACTTATAGAGAGTTTGAAGACCTTATTTATGATATGCGTCACATGGAATATAAAATGTTTGGCATACTTGAACGGGGTGAATTGGTATGTTATGCGGGAGTTGCTGTACAGACAAATTTGTATCATAAAAGGCATTTATACATTTTTGATTTGGTCACAGATGAAAAATACCGCTTGCAAGGGTATGGAAAAATGATGCTGGAGTATCTCAAAGATTATGCTAAAACTGCTGCCTGTGAAAATCTTGTGCTTTCATCAGGACTGCAAAGAAAAGAGGCACACAATTTTTATAAAAAAGAGGGCTTTATAAAAAAGAGCTATTTGTTTGTTAAAATTATTTGATTTTTATCTGCCACAGCACTCACTAAAATCTAAATTATTTCCACAAATACACATACTCATCCATTTTTTAGATAGAATTGTACTATAGGAGATGCAAATGAAAATAAAGTCACTCTATATATCTGCACAGGAAAAAAATGCAGGAACACTTTTTGTCTCTATGGGAATAATGGAAATTCTAAAAAGAAAACTGCACCGTGTCGCTTTTTTCCGTCCTATTATCTTTGATAAAACCGAACGAGACGGGGATATAAACTTTATTTTAGAGCGTTACAATTTAGATATGAACTATGAGGATTGTTACGGTTTTGACATTAAAGAGGTTGAGGAGATTATTGCTCAAAAGCAGGATAATTACCTAATAACCGCTTTGATAGAGAAGTTTAAAAAACTTGAGCGAGAGTATGATTTTGTTTTATGTGAGGGTATCAGGCGTTCTTTTTTAACTTCGACTATCAGTTATGATTTGAATGTAAAAATTGCCCAAAATTTTGCGGCACCGATGATAAATATTATCAAAAGTGATAATGCAACGACTAAAGAAATATATGAAAATGTTTTGATAGAGAATGAATACTTGACATCTGAGGGATGTACTCATTTTGCTACCTTTATTAACCGTGTCAATGATGAAAAATATCTACAGTTACAAAAAATGTTTGAAAAAGTTTCTTATACGATTTATCAATTACAAGAAGTACGAGAGTTGAACCTGCCCACGATAGATGATGTGATAGATACACTCGGTGCAAAAGAGGTTATGCTTGAAGAATATGACCGTACAAGAGTGATAAAAAATGTAAAAGTTGCAGCACTCACGCTTGATAATTTTTTAGAATATATTGAAGAAGAAGATTTAATTATTGTTCCTGCTGATAGGTCAGATATTATATTAGGGCTTTTTGGTGCATTACACTCTTCGAGTTATCCAAATATTAGTGCGATTGTTTTTCCTTTTAGTATGAAGCTTAATAAAAATATACAAAAGCTTATAGTGGGATTGAATAGTTTTAAAGTACCTATTTTGCGTGCTGATACAGACACCTTTGAAACAGCAAAAAATATTATGAAAGTTCACTCAAGATTACGTGTTAATTCTGAGAGAAAAATTGCACTCGCACTCGGACTTTTTAATAGTAGTGTTAATCTTATACACATAGAAGAAAAGATTGCTACAACCTATAATGATGTTATGACTCCGCAAATGTTTGAGTATAAACTTTTTTTTATGGCTTCACAAAACAAAAAAAGAATTGTTTTGCCTGAATCAAGCGATGAAAGAATCCTTAGAGCAGCTGAGATAATTTTAAGAAGAAAGGTTGCTGATATAATTTTTATAGGTGATGAAGAAGAACTAAAGGGACGTTATATGCGTCTTGGACTTGATTTGTCCGCTGCCACGATAGTCAATCATTTAACATTTCCGTTCATAGAAAAATTTATAGATGTATTTTATGAATTAAGAAAGCATAAAGGTTTGACAAAAGAGGCAGCAAAAGATGCTATGTTCCATGTAAACTATTTTGCGACAATGATGGTCTATTTTGGTTATGCCGATGGAATGGTTAGCGGTGCCATCCATGCAACGGCAGATACCATTCGTCCTGCATTACAGATTATAAAAACAAAACCTAGTTTTTCTGTTGTTTCGAGTGTCTTTTTTATGTGTTTAAAGACAAAAGTATTGGTGTATGGTGATTGTGCACTTAATAAAGATCCAGATGCTGAGACGCTTGCCAAAATTGCAATTGCTTCGGCACAGAGTGCCAAAATATTTGGGATTGAGCCAAAAATTGCTATGCTTTCATATTCGACGGGAGAGAGTGGACATGGTACAGATGTGGATAAGGTTAGAGAAGCGACAAAAATAGTGCAGCAAAAAAGACCTGATTTTTTTGTCGAAGGTCCTATACAGTATGATGCAGCAATAGATAAAAGTGTCGCAAAGATTAAACTGCCAAACTCAAAAGTAGCAGGGAAAGCAACGGTATTTATATTCCCTGATTTAAATACGGGGAATAATACTTATAAAGCTGTGCAGCGTTCAAGTGGAGCCATTGCTATAGGACCTGTTTTGCAGGGGCTTAAAAAACCAGTTAATGATTTAAGCAGAGGTTGCTTGGTAGAGGATATTGTCAATACAGTTGCAATAACAGCAATTCAAGCAGGGGAAACCTCATGAAAATCGCTGTTATAAATTCGGGAAGTTCTTCGTTAAAATTTAAACTCTTTGAAATTCCGAGTGAAAAGGTACTGTGTAGTAAAGTCGTGGAGCATATTGGTGAAAAAGACTCCCTTATACAAAATCATTTTGAGGCGATAGAGTGTTTACATGTAAACTTTACAGAGATTGATGCGGTAGGGCATAGAGTCGTTCACGGCGGAGAGAGATTTAGAAATTCCGTATTGATAGATGATGAGGTAATTGAAGCAATAAAAGATTTGATACCTTTAGCACCTCTACATAACCCTGCAAATTTGGAGGGCATCCGAGTTGTGCGTCAAAAAGCACCCAATATCCCACAAATAGCCGTTTTTGACACAGCTTTTCATGCAACATTGCCAAAAGAGGCATTTGTCTATGCTTTGCCGTATGCAATGTATGAAAAACGCCAAATCCGCCGTTACGGTTTTCACGGAACCTCGCATGCCTATCTTTTACAAAAAGCCGCTCAATTACTTACAAAAGATGTTGCAAAGACGAATATCATTACCTTACATCTGGGAAACGGTGCAAGTGCCTGTGCGATTAAAAATGGAAAAAGCTGTGATACTTCTATGGGCTTTACGCCTCTTGAAGGGCTTGTAATGGGTTCTCGTTGTGGTGATATTGACCCTGCTATTGTATTGTATTTGCAAAATGAGTTGGATTTTAACTCTGATAAGGTCAATACTCTGCTCAATAAAGAATCGGGATTACTCGGTTTATGTGGTGAAAATGATGTAAGGAATATAGAAAAACGAAAAGATGACAAAGCAAAATTGGCATTAGATATTATGGTGCGTCGTATTCAAAAATATATAGGTGCATATATGGTTGTGCTTGAAAATGTGGATGCCATTATATTTAGTGGCGGTATCGGTGAAAATTCTCACTACGTCAGAGAATCAGTGATGAATAATAAAATACTTAAAAATATAAGATCATTCGTTATAAAAACGGATGAAGAGTTGCAAATTGTAAATGAGTGTTTAGAAGTTTTAAAAAAATAGAAAAATTATACAGACATAAAAGTCTGTATAAAAGGTGTGAAGTTAACTACTAAAGTGGAGTTACATTCTCAGCTTGTGGGCCTTTTTGACCTTCACCAACTTCGAAAGTTACTCTTTGACCTTCAGCAAGTGAAACACGTCCACCACCATTATTATTTACTTGACGAAAGTGTACAAATACATCTTTTCCACCGTTGTCTTGTTGAATAAAACCATAACCTTTTTCATCGTTGAACCATTTAACTGATCCGTCCTGTAATTCTGCCATTGTCTAGCCTTGTATATAAATTTGTCAAAAAATTGGGAGAGTCTTTAGGAGGTTTTAACACATAGATCAAAAATCACACTAAAGATGAATTCACGCCTCATCTTTCACTTGGCAACAGTATATCAGATTTTTTTAAAATAACCAAATAAATTATCAAATTTAGATAAATTCTTTTTGAAGTTAAGAAATTTTATGAAAAACCGATATTGCATGTATGAATATATCATCAAATAGTGCAATAAAAAATTTATATACGAAAAAGCTTTCTCTTGATGAAGTAAAAGAGATAAAAAAAGAGATAGCTCAAAATGCGAAAGAGATAGCATTACATGTCAATACAAAGCAGACAGGCGTCGATGAAACAATTGATAAAATAGTTTCAAATTTTCAAGATTTTCAAAGTTTTTTACAAAGTGTTGGGTATGACGGGAAAAAATCGATTGCTGATTTATCAAAAGAAGATAGTGAACGCATCCTTAAAAAGATATTTGAAAAGGTGGATTATAAGAAACTAGATATAACAACATAATACATATATTTTATAGCAAGAAAAGAAAAAATGGCAAGAGGGCATTAAAAATGAATTTAATATTTTAAAATTGAACTACCTAATTTTCCTATTTAAGATAAAAAAAGAATTAGAAGTGTATAATTTCGTAACACTTTTACAGTAAAGGAGGCTAATTGTCTGATTTAACGCTTATATTATTGTCAGCTGGTAGTTCAAGCCGTTTTGATAGCACTGTGAAAAAACAATGGTTACGAATAGAGCACAAACCATTGTGGCAATTTGTAGCAGAGAACTTTTTACAAAGTGGTCTTTTTTCTAAAATCATTTTAGTCGCTGCAAAAGACGATATTCCCTTTATGCAAAATTATGCAGAGTATAATTTTGTAGAGGGTGGTGACACCAGACAAGCATCGTTACAAAATGCTTTGTTCCATGTAGAGAGTGAATATGTTCTTGTAAGTGATGTCGCTAGAGCTTGTATATCTGAAACAATGTTGCAAAGAATACTTGCTAAAAGAGGAACTGCTGATTGTATCGTTCCTTATTTACACATAACAGATACTATTGTTTATGAAAATTCTACAATAGATAGAGAAAAAGTAAAAAGAATCCAAACTCCACAGTTAACCCGAACTCTAATACTCAAAAAAGCATTGCACACATCTACAAAATTTACAGACGAAAGTAGTGCCATTGTAGCTTATGGTGGTACTCGTGAATTTGTACTCGGTGATGAAAAAGCTTCTAAAATTACTTTTATACAAGATTTAAATAAATTGCCGTGTTTAAGCGAACCATCAAGTGACATCTTTAGTGGAAATGGCTTTGATGTTCATGCCTTTGATGACAAAGGAGAAATGTTTTTAGGTGGTGTAAAAATAAAATCGCAGTATGGTTTTAAAGCACATAGCGATGGCGATGTAGTGTTGCACTCTTTGATAGATGCACTTTTGGGTGCTGCAGGAATGGGTGATATTGGAATGCTTTTTCCTGATAATGATAATACATACAAAGGTATAGATTCAAAACAGCTACTTAAAGCTGTAGTAGCAAAAATTTATTCTTATGGTTTTGAAATCATCAATGTAGATATAACAATAGCTGCACAAAAGCCGAGGATAGGAAGCTATAAAAATAAGATGAGGCAAACAATTGCAGAGATACTAAAAATTGACAAAGCAAGGGTCAATATTAAAGCAACAACGACAGAAAAACTTGGTTTTATAGGTAGAGCTGAAGGTGTTGGTGTTATTGCGAATGCAAATTTAAAATATTTTAACTGGAAGAAAATAGGATAAAATGAAGATATTAATTATAGAAAATGAAGTTTATTTAGCTCAAAGTATAGCAACAAAACTAGGAGAATTAGGTCATACATGTGAAATGTGTACGTCCACAAGGGATGCAATAGGCAGTAATAGTTACGATGTAGTACTACTTTCAACCAATATTAATGGACAGGATTTTAATCCTATAATAGAAACATTTAAAAATTCTATTGTTATTTTGATGGTTTCATATATTAGCAATGACACTGTTTCCAAGCCGTTGAGTGCAGGAGCGAAAGACTATATACTTAAGCCGTTTATGATTGAAGAATTGGTGCGAAAAATTGACCATTATCAGGATTATGAAAGGCTCAAAAAACGCACGCAAGCATATGAAAAATATCTTACACATACCTTTTTAAATACAAAACA
>JALUBM010000041.1 GCA_027044845.1 Sulfurimonas sp. | reverse complement strand
GCAGATATCATCGAGTTTGAAAAAGCAAAAGAGTTTATGAAAGAGTTTGCTCACAAATCATATATCAAAAAAGGTGAGTATATAGTAGAGATGAACTATAAAGCCATAGATAGTGGAGAAGCAGGACTTGAAGAAGTTACAGTTGATCCTGCATGGGCAGATTTGAGTGAGGAGATTTCTTTAGCTGTGCCTGAAAAATATCCTGGAGATAAATTTATAGAATCAATCTGTAAACCTATGAACAAAGCACTTGGAGATGAGCTTCCTGTTTCTGTATTTATGGAACATGTAGATGGTTCAGCAGAAAATGGTTCAACTGCATTTGAAAAAAGAGGCGTAGCTACTATGGTTCCTACATGGAATGAAGACACATGTATTCAATGCAACCAGTGTTCATTTGTTTGTCCTCACTCAGTAATAAGACCATTTTTGATAAATGATGATGAGCTTAAAGATGCGCCTGAGGGAGTAAAAAACCATGTTCTTGATGCCAAAGGCAAAGAGTTAAAAGGTAAAGGCTTAAAATATAAAATTCAAGTTTCTACCCTTGATTGTACAGGATGTGAGCTTTGTGCAGAAATTTGTCCTACAAAAGATAAATCTCTTGTGATGGTTCCAATAGATCAAGAGTTAGATAACAATGAGCAAGAAAATGCTGATTATCTCTTCCAAAAAGTAACATATAAAGATGATTTTGTTAAGAAAACAACTGTAAAAGGTTCACAATTTGCTAAACCGTTGTTTGAATTTCACGGAGCATGTCCTGGATGTGGTGAAACTCCATATATATCTTTGGCAACTCAGCTTTATGGTGAGCATATGATGGTTGCAAATGCAACAGGTTGTTCTTCAATCTATGGTGCATCAATGCCTTCAACTCCATATACTAAAAATGCAGAGGGTCATGGACCAGCATGGGCTAATTCACTATTTGAAGATAATGCTGAGTTTGGTATGGGTATGCATATAGCAAATGAAACTATAAGAAATAGAGCAGCAAATATCATGGCAAACTCTATGGAGGAAGTTCCAAATGCATTGGTTGCACTATATAAAGATTTTCTAGAATATAAAGACAATAGAGTAAAAACAGCTGAGATACGAGATAGAATGATTCCGCTTTTAGAAGAAAATCTTGACATACCTAGTGTTGCGGAACTTTATACAATCAAAAGATACATAGCTAAAAAATCACAATGGATTATCGGTGGAGATGGCTGGGCTTATGATATAGGCTATGGTGGACTTGACCATGTAAGTGCAAGTGGTGAAGATGTAAATATTTTAGTAGTTGATACGGAAGTTTATTCAAACACAGGCGGACAAAGTTCAAAAGCTTCACATGCAGGTTCAGTTGCAGAATTTACAGCTACAGGTAAACCTGTTATGAAAAAAGACTTAGGTCAGATAGCTATAACTTACGGTAATATCTATGTAGCAAGTATCAATTCAAATGCTTCTCAGGCACACACGCTAAAAGTGATGAAAGATGCTGAAGATTTCCCAGGAGTTTCAGTTATTATTGCTTATTCTCCATGTATCGCTCATGGTGTAAAAGGTGGAATGGCACAATCTGGTAAACAAGCTGCTCTTGCTACAACTTGTGGTTATTGGCCAACATATACTTATGACCCAAGACTTATGAAAGAGGGTAAAAGCCCTATGAAGATAGCTTGTAAAGAGCCTGATTGGGATAGATATGAAGAATTCTTGCTACAAGAAGTAAGATATAACGCTTTGAAAAAATCAAATCCAGACCATGCACAAGAGCTATATGAAAAAAATAAAAGAGATGCACAATTTAGATGGAGACAATTAAATAGATTGGCAGATGGAGATTATTCTAACGAAGTAGAATAGATATAGTTATAACGGAGAGTTTAAACTCTCCGTTAACATTTTAAAGATTTAAAGCTTTTTCAACTTCTTCATTGGTTTTTACAGCATTTGCACTTTCGTGAATTACAGTTGGTAAGCAAGCTGTACAAACATACACCTCTTCGTCACCACATATAGCTTTTACATAAACTCTTTTTTGACCATCATTGCTAGGTTTTAGACAAACATTGCAAACTTGAACACCATTTTTTTCCATTTTAACTTCCTTTGATAAATTTTTAGGCTATATTATAGTGAAAAAATGTAAATAACAGATTAAGCTAAATCAATAGTTAGACTATTTGGATA
>JALUBM010000040.1 GCA_027044845.1 Sulfurimonas sp. | reverse complement strand
ATACTTATCTATTTAGTATTAAAATAAGAAAGCATAAAAAGACTAAAGGAAACAAGATATGACACAATTTTTACAATTTGAATGTAATTTCGATGATTTTATAATCCAACTTAAACAACGATTAAACAAAAATAACAAAAGAATAGAAGAACTCCTTCAACAAAAGCATAAGACATATACAAATTTTGTCAAGCCATTGGAAATAATGGATGAGTATTTGGAACAATTTTTTACACCATTATCACATTTAAACTCAGTAAATAATTCCGAAACAACACAAAAAGTTTATACCGAGTCCCTCCCTTTGATTACCGAATACTCTACAAAGCTTTCTCAAAATATAGATATTTACAATGCCTACAAAGAAATTTTACAAAATGAGAAAGAAAGCCTCAATATCGAACAAAAAAAAGTTTTAGATTTAAATATACTACATTTTGAGTTAAGTGGCGCACATCTTGATAAAAAAACAAAGCAAAGACTACAAGAAATTAATATTAAAAAGAGTGAACTCTCAAATAACTTTTCTCAAAATCTGCTTGATGCAACCAATGATTATGAATATATCATTACAGATGAAGCGGATATGCAAGGATTACCACAAAGTGAAATCGAAAATGCAAAGTTTGAAGAAGACGGTGTTATAAAATATAAATTTACCCTGCAAATGCCCTCTTACATAGCATATATGACCTATGGTCCAAATAGAATTATAAGGGAAGAACTTTACCGTGCCTATGTATCACGTGCACCTCAGAATACAAAAATCATTGATGAATTACTAGAATTACGCCATGAAATGAGTAATCTTCTTGGATTTAAAAACTATGCACAATTATCACTTGCTACAAAAATGGCAAAAGATGAAAAAAGTGTGTTAGGATTTTTAAACGATTTATTAGAGGACTCTATTCCTCAAGCGAAGAGTGAACTTAAAGAACTTCAAAATATTGCACCGCATAAACTAGAAAGTCATGATACATCCTATTATGCAGAGATATTAAAAAAAGCCCAGTATGCTATAGATGTAGAAGAGTATCGTCCCTATTTTGAACAAAGAAATGTTATCACAGGAATGTTTGACTTTTTAGATAAACTCTTTCATATTACATGTAAACAAATTGATGAACCATTATGGCATGAAAAAGCCTATGCGTATGATGTCTATGAAGAGGATATTTTACGAGCAAGAATTTATCTTGACCTAGAAGCAAGAGCATCAAAACGTGGCGGAGCATGGATGCACAACTACCAAACACACTGTACAAATGAACAGGGCAATGAGCAATTAGCATCTGCTTTTATAGTGTGTAATTTTCCTCCATCCAGTACTACAACGCCTTCACTACTACGACATGATGATGTCGTTACACTCTTTCACGAAACAGGGCACACACTGCATCATATACTCAGCCGAGTGAATGAAAATGAAGTAAGCGGTGTTAACGGTGTAGAGTGGGATGCAGTAGAGTTTCCTTCACAATTTTTAGAAAACTTTGCTTATGAACCACAAGTGCTAAAAATGTTTGCAAAACATTATAAAACAAATGAGATAATCCCCGATGCAATGATAGACAAACTTGTGCAAAGTAAAAACTTTTTATCAGCTATGGGTATGCTTCGACAATTAGAATTTTCTATATTTGATTTTCAATTGCATACAAAAGTATACCAAGAAGAAGAGGTACAAAACTTGCTAAACACTATACGAGAAAAAACAGCCATTATAAAACCACCTAAATATAATAAATTTCAAAATGGATTTGCCCATATATTTTCAGGTGGCTATGCAGCAGGATATTATAGCTATAAATGGGCTGAAGTATTGAGTGCAGATACTTTTTATGCTGTGATAAATGAAAATATATTTAATTCAAAAATAGCCAAACAATATCAAAACATTATTTTACATCGTGGTGGTTCACAAAGTATGCAAAAACTCTTTCATCAACTGATGGGCAGAGATGCAGATACAAGTCAATTGCTAAGACTCAATGGCATCAAGAAGTGAAAACACTCTCTTTATTGATTGTGCTATTATCCTTTGCATATGGAGATAAAAATTTGAAAATAGCAACATACAATGTAGAAAATCTTTTTGATGTACACAAAAATGGAAATGAGTATAAAGAGTATATTCCCTTTACAAAATCTAATTGGAATAGAAGAACCTATAAAATTAAACTAAAA
>JALUBM010000039.1 GCA_027044845.1 Sulfurimonas sp. | reverse complement strand
CTATTACACAACTTTCTAATCTTGATGATTATGATATTGTAATAGATATGCAAGGACTTATAAAATCAGCAATTGTTGCAAGAATTATTAGTAAAAATACGCATGGTTTTGATAAGAAGTCAACACGCGAATCATTAGCTGCACTTTTTTATAAAACGACCTCGCACATATCTTATGAGGAGAATGTTATTAAGCGAAACTGCTTTATTGTGGCAGATATACTTGGATTTAAAATTACAGATACAATGCTTTTAGAGAAAATACCTGTTTTTTCGTCGACAAAAGAGTTTACTTTACGCACAAACAAAAAGAATATTGCATTTGTCATAGGTGCTTCTTGGGCTTCAAAAATTTACCCAAAAGAGGCTGTTGTAAAGGTTTGTAATGCCTTAAAAGAACAGTGTTATATTATTTGGGGAAATGTAGAGGAAAAGAAAAATGCAGAGTGGATTTGTACCAATTCAACATATGCCACTTTAGCACCCAAACTCAAACTTGATCAATTGGTCTCTTTTATCTCAAGTATGGATTTGCTTATAGGCAACGATACTGGTCCTACACATTTAGCATGGGCACAAAATATTCCCTCTCTTACTTTGTTGGGACCGACGACAACGAGAATGATTTATGAAACGCCAAAAAATAGAGCTATAAAATCGCCCTCAGAGGTTAATATACTTAAAATTAATAAAAATGACTTTTCTATTCAGGATATTCCCACAGAAATAATTACAAAAACAGCAAAGGAACTTTTATATGGGCTATAATTTTTTACTAATAGTTGAACATATTTTAATGATGTTACCACATAAAGCACGTAAAATATTTTTCACTTTTTTAGCTTTTATCGGTTATAAAACATCAAAAAAATATCGTCGTATCGTCAAACAAAACCTTAATTATGCTTTTGATAACGCCATGAGTGGAGAAGAAATTGAGAAAATTACGCGATATAGCTTTAAAAATTTACTTTACAATTTTTTGTATCTCATGGAGATGCGTCACCTAAGTAAAGAAGAAATTGGCAATAGCATTACCATTGAAAACAAGGAAGAAGTTGATAGGATTCATAAAGAGGGACGTGCTGTTATTTATACTACACCGCATTATTGTGCATGGGAGTTAGGAGCGGCAGGATTAGCATTACATGTAGAGAATATTGCACCAGTCTATAAAAAGCTCAAAAATAGAGTTTATGAAAAATGGCTACTCGATGCGAGAGCGAGATTTGGCAATACAAATCTTGAAAAAACAAATGTTGTTAAACCTTTAATCAGACTCATCAAACAAGGTAAAGCTAGTGGAATTTTAATAGACACCAACATCAATGAAAGAGAGGGGGTTATGGTGAAATTTATGGGAAAACCTTTGCGTATGACCTCTACACCAGCGTATTTGGCAAGAAAGTTTAATGCGGCAATCGTTCCTATACACATACGAACAGATGATGAAGAAAATTATACGATAATTATAGCCGATGAGATTAAAATCAATAAAACAGAAGATGAAAAAGAAGATATACAAAAAGCGACACAGGCACAAGCCGACTGGCTCACTTCCATTATCAGAAAAGAACCGAAGTTTTGGTTTTGGCTGCACCGAAGATGGAAAAATGATAAGCCTGAAATTTATTATTAATTTTTTATTTCACATTCTGCACTTCTTGCTTCAAAGAGTTTTAAAATTGCTAGAAAAAAGGCTGTTATTGCAGGTCCTAAAATCATACCCCAAAATCCAAATGTCGCAAGTCCTGCGATAATGGCAAAAAATATTATCAATTCATTTAGTTTCGCGTCACTCTCTTTAATTAGTCTTTTGTTTATTTCTTTGATAATTAAAGGTTTCACAAAGGTATCTGCAATAATCGAAATAACGACAATAGAATAAAGTGCTATAAAAATGGCATTAGCCTTGTCCTCGATTGAAAGTTCATATATCATAAATGGTAACCACATTAAGATTCCTCCAACCACTGGCAGTAAAGAAGCGAAGCCGTACATAATTCCAAACAATAAACCATTGTACCCCATATATGAAACAGCTAGACCAAATAATGCACCTTCAAACATCGCTGTTGCAATAATAGAATAAAAAACAACGCTCATCACAGCAGAAAGCTCACGTGCAAGTAATGTACTGCCTTCTATTGACATTTGCACTACACGCTTTAAAAATTCTACAATATGCGTGCCGTTATACAAAGCAA
>JALUBM010000038.1 GCA_027044845.1 Sulfurimonas sp. | reverse complement strand
ATATAGTAGTAACTCTTTTACGAAAAGCCTCTTTTGAGCTAAAATCTCCACTATTAAAAGAGATACGAATTATGGGATACTTTGCAAACTTATACCCATTTCCATAGATATACAGACCTTTAAAAATCTCCTTATCTCCATCAAATATAGTTCTTAGTGTATCAAGAAAAAGAGACTTTCCAAATCTTCTTGGGCGAGAGAGGAAGTAGTACCTTCCATCTTCTATAAGCTTTTGTGCTAAATCTGTTTTATCTATGTAGAGATAATCTTCTCTAAGTATGTCTTTTAGGGTTGATATGCCTATTGGTAGTTTTTTAAGTTTCATAGAGCATCCTTTTTAAAACCATTATAGCTATTATAGCTCACGATAATTATTCGTCATATAATTTCTCTGATTGCAGTGGTCTCTCAAAAGGTCAAAATGTCTATTTGAGTAGTCCAACTGTTTGAGCTACGCCTTTTACGATTTCATATTCTGAGTTGTCTGCTTTTATAAATTTACTTCTAGGGAAAGCGGAGAGTATCTCTTTGTCTTTTATTTTTAATAGAGCATTTTGAACTTGCTTGGTAAAGCCAGCACCAAATTGCTTGTCAACATCTCCTCGAATAGAAAACTGATAGTCAGGGTATTTTAAAGATTTCCATATGACTTTAACTTTAGAAGTGTCAATCAATCCATCTTTTAGCATTTTATCCCAAACTGCATAATTAACAACTCCTGCTTGATACTTACCACTTTGCACTTCGAGTATTGTTTTGGAATGGCTTCCTGAGAACCCAACTTTTGAAAATGCTTGTTGTGGTGTTTTTCGCAAAATCCATCTTATATAATACTCTGGCATTAATCTTCCCGAAGTTGATTCTTTGGAGCCAAATGTAAAAGATTTGCCTTCTATGCCTTTTGGAAACCTGCGAGATTTTTCTAATTTCGTACTTGTATTTGCTATAAAATATGAATAAAATTGTGTGTCTTCCCACCCTTGCACGATAGCAGATGAGCCTTTTACTGTTCGTCTTGCCTTTATGCCTGCTAGTGCACCAAACCAAGCAAGTTGTACTTTGTTGTTAGCAAAAGCCTTTATTGAATCACCATATGAAGTAGTTGGCACAAATTTCACATCAACATGTAATACTTTTTGTAGATATATTGCTAGTTTATTGTAATCTTTTTTGAGTTTTTTTACATTGTGGTCTGGTACCGTGGTAAAAGAGAATGTTTTAGCAAAAACTGTAGAAATTAATAGTGCTGAGATTAGTATAAAGTTTCGCATGTGCTTATGACCTCCAAAAAACTTATCTTCCAAAGATGATAACATGTATGTTGTAAATTTTTGCTTATAGATGTTTTGGCAAAGAGAGAAATCCCTCTTTGCCTGTATTTTATACTGCGCCTTGGTCTAACATAGAATCTGCAACTTTTCTAAATCCTGCTATATTTGCACCCATCATAATATTGCCTTTATTGTCAAACTCTTCTGCTGTTTCATATGATAAATCAAATATGCCTTTCATGATACCCTGTAGCCTAGTATCTACCTCGGCAAATGACCATTTACCCATGCTTGCATTTTGTTCCATTTCTAACTGGCTTGTAGCAACTCCACCAGCATTTGAAGCTTTACCTGGTGAGTACATGATGTTGTTTGCCATCAAGAATTCGATTGCTTCTGGAGTTGTAGGCATATTTGCGCCTTCATTGACTAAGATACAACCATTTTTCTTTAAGTTTTTAGCATCATTTAGATTAAGCTCATTTTGAGTTGCACTTGGAAATGCAACATCACAAGGAACTGCCCAAACGGCATTTGTATCTTTTGCATAATCAGCAACAGGAGTATAAACTGCATCTGGATGAGCTTTTGCATACTCTGTTAGAGATGCTCTATTTACCTCTTTAACTAGGTGAAGCGTATCTAAATTGATACCATCTTTATGGTAAATCATACCTCGAGAATCACTACATGTAACAGGTTTTGCACCCATCTCATAAAGTTTTTGGATAGTATAGATTGCAACATTACCACTTCCTGAAACTGTAGCAACTTTGCCTTCTAAGCCATTTCCTACTTTTCTAAGGTAATTATCTGCAAAATAAACTGAACCAAAACCAGTAGCTTCAGTTCTTGCAAGTGAGCCACCCCAGTTAAGTCCTTTACCAGTAAGTACGCCTTCAAATTTATTTGTGATTCTTTTGTATTGACCGTACATGTAACCAA
>JALUBM010000037.1 GCA_027044845.1 Sulfurimonas sp. | reverse complement strand
GTTTAAGATTATTCGTAGTTTGAAGCATTTCATCACTGGTCGTAATGATTTTTGAATTTGCATCATACGCACGCTGCCCTGTAATAAGGTCAGTTAGTTCAACTACCAATTCAACATTACTCAGCTCAACAAAGCCTTGTCTTATTGTCCCAAGTCCATCCACACCTGGAGTACCTTCAACAGGCTGACCTGAACTATCTGTTTCAAGATATAGATTACTACCCATGGCATGTAAACCAGATGGATTAATAAAACTGGTTGTTTGAATCTGCCCTATTTGGGTTGCTTGTGTTTGTCCTGGTTGAATAACTGTTACAGTACCATCTGTTCCTATATTGATATTTGTAGCATCAGGTGGAATAACAATCTGTGGTATCAAGGTATATCCATCACTATTTACAACTGTCCCATCTTTGTCGATTTTAAAGGCACCATTTTTTGAGTAAACTTCCGTTCCATTAGGAAGTTCCATCTTAAAAAAACCCTTTCCCGTAATAGCCATATCAAGATTATTATCTGTCTGTTTCAGCGAACCTTCTGAAAATATTTTATTAATTGCAGTGGGACGCACCCCTAAACCGACTTCAATTCCAGTAGGACTTTTTGTTGTATCACTTGTTGAAGTTCCCGCATATTCCATAACATGGTACATCAAGTCAGCAAATTCTGCACGTGATTTTTTAAATCCAATAGTATTTACATTGGCAATATTATTTGCTGTCGTATCAATTTGTGTCTGCATTCCCAACATTCCTGTTGAGGCAGTATAAAGTGATTGCATCATATTTTATTCCTTACTTTTAAGCTTTTTTCGCAAGTTTTTCTATTGCGTCTCTGTTCATATCATTCATTTGTGCATCCATCGCTTTTTGATACATTCCTACAAGTCTATTTGTTTCTATAAGTTGCGTCATCATTTTCACAGCATTCACATTACTTTTTTCAATAAATCCCTGTCTAACAGCTCCACTTTCTTCTATACTTTTTAAAGAGTTATTATCTGCTACTTTATAAAGGTTATCACCCTCTTTGACCAAATCTTTCAAATTTTCAGGCTGGACGATAAGTAACTTTTTATTTTGTACTAATTTTACACTGTTGAGAAGATTTGTTGAAATCTGACCATTTTTATCTACTTCTATGATATTGTCTGTTGTTGCAAGTGTAATACCCGTTTTTGATTGTTTATAATCACTTGGAAGAACTTCGTACCCCTGTTTGGTAATAAGTTTCCCTTCATCATTCAACGTAAAAGCACCGTCACGGGTAAGCCTGATACCTTCAGGTGTTTTAACTGCAAAAAACAAACCTTCTCGAGAAAGTGCAAAATCAAGTGAGTTAGAACTCTTTTGCATATTTCCCACAGAATAATTTGTATAAGAATCAACTATTTGTGGTGTTCTTGTCATGGTTCTATTGAGGAATGCCGCACCCTCTTTAGAATTATCTGCATTTGGAAGCTCATCTCTAGCTTCTTTGTAGAGTCGCATAAAATCACCGACCACAAGTTCATCTTCTTTAAAACCATTTGTATTAACATTAGCTAAATTATTGGCAATAGTATCAAGTCTGTTAAACTGTGTCACCATTCCAGCAGCAGAACTGTAGTAGCCTGTTTGCATTTATTGCCCTTGTTTTCATATTTTTAATTTTACTAGCAATATATGTTCCAAAAGTATTTAAAATCATCACAATTTAATTGTTATCTATAATACTGACAAACTTATTAGTTTCTAAAATACCAACTATCTGAGAACCTACTCTAATAGCAGAGTCTATGACTACGTTATGAAGTTTTGAGATGATGGTTACTTTGAGCGGACAGTTCCCTGGATTTTGACGAATAATGGAGTAGAGATTGTCCAATACATCAAAATTATCACTAAGTCTTACGGCCAAATTTATAGGTTCAGGAGGGGATTCTTGTATCTCTTTTTTGACTTTTTTTGTCTCTTTTTTTGCCTGTTTAAGTGTCATTATTTTTGTTACATTAAATCTTGCTCCAAAATCCGTATGTGTAACTCTTGCCTTAAAGGCAACTGGCTCTTCTAAATCCATTTCATTTAATTGTTCTAACTTATCTGAAAAAAGCATAATCTCAATATTTCCATGAAGGTCCATCAAGTTCACTATACCAAACTGATTTCCTTTTTTAGAGATTTTTTTCTGTATCTCTTCAACTTTTCCAATAAAAATAGCAAAAGAACCATCTTTAATAC
>JALUBM010000036.1 GCA_027044845.1 Sulfurimonas sp. | reverse complement strand
ATGTTAACTTTACTTTATAGAGAAAGAGAGATAGAAAATGATACTAGCGATAGTACTGATTTAGTAAAGACTGTATTATCTTTATTTGGTAATGATAATAGGAATAGTCAATTGATGGGTGGTGAAAGTAATATAGAGGATGATCTAAAACATTTAATATTAGACTTACTTAATAATCCAGATAACTATGATAAAGTTTCATTATTACAAAGTATAGATTTAATATTCAAAGATAAAAATGATCTAGGTAATATAGTTAAAGCTGGTATAGATAATGAATTCTCACAAGCTAGTCTTAAACGAACTGTTATCAGTATGAGAAATCTTATAAATAACTATTATAAAGAAGAACAATTAAAAGCTACTATTAGTAAAGCTTCATATCAAATGAGAACTGGTAAATTAGATGGTGATACCATAAGTGATTATACTAGTAAACTTATAACTTCATTAGAAGCCTTATCACTTAAAGCTAGAACTAAAGATCCTGGGATCATGGATGAATTAGACATTGGTGATGAAAATGGTATGGGTGAAGTATTAAGTAGAGTAAAAAGTCAAAAAGTAGATGGTGGTAAATTATTAAGTGGGTGGAAAGAACTTAATGAAATGACACAAAATGGATTTAGACGCGGGATTATGTGTATGATAGCTGCTTTACAACATAATTATAAATCTGGATTTATGCAAAGTTTATTTATGCAATTTGCTATGCATAATGTACCAATATTAGATGATCCTGCTAAAAAACCATTGATACTTTATATTAGTTTTGAAGATGATAGTGAAGTATTTACAGAATTCATGTATAGATATTTATATTATAATGAAAATGATGAATTACCAGATTTAACTAAAGTAACAGGTTCAGAAGTAGCAGCTTACATTAGAAAAAGATTAAGTGTTAATGGGTATCATGTTAAAATGATGAGAGTTAATCCTAGTGAATGGACATATAAATCTTTATTTAATAAAGTATTAGAATTAGAAGCTAATGGTTACGAGATACATGCTATGTTGATAGATTATTTATATAAACTACCAACTACTGGTTGTGTAACATCTGGACCAACTGGTAATGACGTATTAGACTTATTCAATAGAGTTAGAAATTTTAGCTCGGCTTATATTTAGGCCCTTATAATGGCGACATTATATGCAAACTCTTCTAATTGCGGGAAACCCTTAAAGCCAGCAAGTACGACTTATACATAGAAATATAGTATAATACCTATGACGTAATATAGTCAATAGGCATCGTAAAAACCTTGTAGGATATGTAGGCAATCGACGCAGCGAAGCACCTTAAACAGTGAGAACTATCTACTTGATGTAGAGTGTGTGAGTTCAACGACTATCCCTTAATGGGAGTAGCGCCAAGTGGTGGGGTACGGTCCCCTTAAAGACGAAATGTAGAGGGTCTGTTATCTAATTGAATAACAGATCATGATATAGTCTACTCTAGTATGAAAGTACTAGCTGATTAGTTACATTATGGAGATAATGTTATAAACCAACTAATCGTATATGTAGTAACGATACATATAGAATAAAAAGGCACAAAATACTCACTATAACGAATCATCAATTCAGCACAGAAGCTAAAGGATTAGCTAGAAATGGTATCAGAGGAAAAGAGTTCATTACTGAAGTAGCTAATAAAGGTTATTTCCAAGGTTCTAGGCAAATAGATCAAGTAGTTGACTTAGAGATATACTTAACTAAAGTTAGTGTAAAAAGAAAATGGAAATTAGTTGTAGGTAGAGGCAAAGATAGACAACCAGGAATATTACCAGATGAAAAAATGATATTCAGTTTACCATTCCCTAAAAATGCACCTATTAAAGAAAACATTAATGATGATAAACATATAGCATTTGAAGAAGATGATTCTAATGCTGATAGTGAATCATTTACATTTTAAACTATAATATATACTATACTAGCAACATATTAGTTGCTAGTATAGTAAGTGCTTATTTCTTTATATGTAATAGGGTATTTAGTACCGTCAGTTTTAGTAACTTCTATAGCAACATAATATACTTGTTCATTACGAAGAGTATTAGCTGGAATAACAACAGTATGTGGATCACTAACTTTATTATTTAATGTTAATATATTATGTAAACCATCTTCTTCTACTGCATATATAGTCCATACACTAGATGCTGCATCACAATGGTATTTAAATGTTAATTCATTACTTAATGATATATCT
>JALUBM010000035.1 GCA_027044845.1 Sulfurimonas sp. | reverse complement strand
CATCAACTCTGCAGCAACGCCACTACCGAGTTTAACAAATTCTTTGTTTTCATTTAAAATCGATGTTGTTTCATAACCACAACTTGGAGATTTTGACTTAAGAATGATACGTTCAACTTTTGGATGCAATTTCATAAAAGCCTTGATTTCATCTTCTAAAACTTCTGTAACATCTTTGTTTGTCTCATCTGTTACAATCCTATTTTCTCCGTTTCTATCCATTACATTAATACGTTCTCTTGGCGTACCAAAAAGCGGTGCCTCAGGACAAAAAGGAATAATTTCATACTCTTTTAAAGCCTCGACCACGGTATTTATCCTTTTTGTCTTACCGTCATAACGACAATACTCACCCAATATACAGGCAGAAACAATAGCCTTTTTTCTAACAAATGACAATAGATTTTATCTCCGTCATCTCTTCTATAGCAAAACGTACACCTTCACGCCCTACTCCACTTAATTTCACACCGCCATAAGGCTGGATGTCAAAACGAAGCGTTGGCATATCATTTATAACAATTCCTCCAGCATCAAGCTCATCAATAGCACGGTTTGTAATATTCAAATCATTGGTAAAGACTGAAAACTGTAACCCATAGGGAGAATTATTCATTCGCTCAACTGCATCATCAAAATTACTCACTTTAACAAGACTTACAATCGGAGCAAAAACCTCTTCACATGCTATAGCCATATCATCTCTTACATTTGCCATCACACAAGGATAGAATATTTTTCCTTCCAAATGTGGAATTAGTAGAGGAATTGCACCTTCTTTTATCGCTGAATCAACCCAACCCATAGCCCGTTTACAAGCTTCATTATTTATAAGTGGTCCCATAAACGTTGCATCATCATAAGGGCTTCCGACTTTTAGTTTTTTCGCAGCCACCGCCATAAGTTCTGCAAACTCATCATAAATATCTTCCTCGATATAAATTCTTTGTAAAGAGATACAAACTTGTCCTGAATTTACAAAAGCACCCATGGTACATTTTGTTGCCGCATAAGCTAAATCTGCCGACTTTTCTATAAAAGTTGCTGCATTACCGCCAAGTTCAAGCGAGACTTTTTTGATGCCTGCATTTTTTGAAATAATATTGCCGACGGGGACACTTCCCGTAAAACTCACAACACGGGGAATATCACTTGTTGTCAAAGCACTGCCTACCTCTGCATCACCATAAACAACACTTAATGCATCAGCAATTGCGTACTTGCTCTCTATAAAAAGTTTTGCAAACTTATAGGCAGTCAAAGGTGCTTCAGGTGTGGGTTTCAAAACAACTGCATTCCCTGCAACAAGTGCGGGAGCAATTTTATGTGCTACAAGATTTAAAGGAAAGTTAAAAGGGGTAATAGCAACAACAACGCCTGCGGGTTCACGACGAAAAAAGCTAAGTGTTTTTTTACCACTATTCATAGCATCGGTATTTATCGTCTCACCATGCATTGTCCGCATTGTTTCCGCCGAAAGTGTCACAGTCTCAATGCAACGTTCAACTTCAATACGTGAAAAAGCTATAGGCTTCCCTACCTCATCAGTAATAGTTTTTGCCAAATCTTCTTTATGCTCTTTAAGCTTTAATGCAACATCCAAAAGCCAATTACATCTTTGTGCCAAAGTACTCTTCTTAGCAAAAGCTACAGCTTCTTGTGCAATTTTCAAGGCTTTTTCTGCGTCTTCTTCATCACAAATAGGAACAGTTGAAACTACTTTCCCGTTATAAGGTGACTTTCTTTGCCTCACATTTTCTTTATTCACTTCACTTGAACCGAAAAATATTTTTGCTTCTCTCATCACTTTTCCTAAAATACTATTTTCTACTGAAAAAATTATACCATCTTTAAATATAATCTTAATATAATTACAACATGAAAAAAATCATCTTCACACTGTTTTTAGTTTCTTCACTGTTTGGATTTGAGACAGACAGTTGGATACATGATTACGACAAAGCTTTACAAATAGCACAAAAAGAACATAAAAACATATACTTATTTATCGGTGCGGACACCTGTCATTTTTGCAAAAGGTTTAAAGAAAAAACACTCTCAAAAAAAAATATTATCAAAAAACTAAAAAAAAATTATATAACTGTCTATCTTTCTCGTGATCGTCATTTCATTCCAAAAAAATTTCAAAAATTTGGAGTACCAAGGCACTATTTTTTAAATAAAAATGGAAAGATTTTATTTGAGAGTTTTGGAGTCCTTGAACC
>JALUBM010000034.1 GCA_027044845.1 Sulfurimonas sp. | reverse complement strand
TATTTTAACATGGGGGTGCTTAATTTATTTATTTTTGGATTATTTCTTTGTGATGTGAATACAGATGGTGGGATTAGAGAGGTAAGTGTGGTGTAGGCTCTTTCTTTCAAATAAAGAAATAGGAGACAACTTGAAAATTATACTTATAATCGTGTTTCTTTTGGTATTAGCAGTACAATTACATTAAAGAATGGGAGGGTACCCCTGTTCCCCGATTATAATCGCATCTGCATTTTACTCTTTTTAGTTCAATAAATAAAAATCATTAGCAAATTGCTTTTAAGCGATTAAGTATATCAAAAATCTAAAAAAATCGCATAACTAACTGCCCATACTTAACATAATTTCTATCCAGCATATAAAGAAACTGATCCCAAGAATCAGCCGACTTCATCAAAGCGATAACGGCAATAAGATGCTTCTCTAAATGCTTCACACCGTAATTTTCAGATAAACTCTGATGATATCTTACCAAATTATTACCAGCTTCACTTTTTGGAGTCTTTTTCTTAAGTGCTTCTAATACACCATATGGAAGTCTTGCATATACGATTTCATTTGTAAAATATCCAACTACTCCGGGCATCTTTCGCCCGGATTCTCCAAACCCTGTCCATCCTCTCAGGCGAAATAGCTGTTCGTAGAACTCATCGGGGAACATTTTGCTCCATTCTAAAAACTCTGCACATATATATTTACTTAGGAGTTTTTGCAGGTCGCTATCGTTGCGTTCATTTTGATAGCCGGTTATTTCATCTACTAAAGCATCTAAGCCAACTTTTGCAAAGGCTGTCATAATACTAATCAAATTGTGCGCTACACGTGTACCTGCTTCCGTTAAAACACCGTCTTTGCTGGCAAGCATATAAGCTTTGCATAAATCAATAAAGAGTGTGGTTTCAAAGGGAATAATAGCCGGTCCAGAAATCACCTCTAAACGCTCTAATTTATCCTCCGAAGCCCTATATTTCCATCTTTGAAGCTGGTGCGAAAGATAGGGTTCTATCCATCTGCTTTGCAAGCTTCTAAGCAATGCCCTACTATTATTACTTACAATTCCCATAGCTCTTGCAGTGCCACGCAAAGAGAGAAATCTTCGTTTGTCACTTGTCACATAACAATCAATTTCGATTTCATCTGATATTTTCCACTTGCCTTGGTGTGTAACTTGTAAAGCGGCGACAGCTTCGTCAAATGTTTTTGGTGCGGATACTTCGCTTAAAGTAGTAAGTTTGAACATCGAATAGTCCTTGTAAGATTAAAATAATGATAGCATTAGGTCTACCATTATTCGATTTTACAAGTCTTTATAAATGAGATGTTTATAATTCACAAAATGATATATATTTATTGTAAATCTTGTCGCTTTGAGAGTTTATACTCTTTTTTACATTCAGGGCATGCACAAGATGCAAATCTTTTGATGTTTCTATGTACTTGTTTGAACTCTGTGTTGTGTTTTTGGCATATGACGATTACAGGTGTGGTGTTATTAATGTATTCAACTTTTGAGAAGTCGTAGTTATCTCCAAACTTATCAATGAATTGTTGTATAAAATTCTCTTTGAAAATTTCGTGAGCTTGCTGTTCTCTTTTCTCTCGCAAGCACTCCTTGCATCCTGTATGACCTTTTAAGTGTGAACCTAGCATTTGCGAGAAATATTGTTTATGTATGGTGCAATAGACTTCAATAGTTTCGGTTTTTCTTCCGACTACAGTGTTCTCATAGTTGTAGATGTCGCCATAGAGTTTGACAGCTTCTTGTATGAGATATTCTTTATTAATGCGTCGTGACATGCCTTGTGCTATTTTTGCGCATTCAGGGCAGGCGTGTTTATGGGAGAGATGTTTTGCCGGTGATTGAGTGAATTCGCCGTGTATCTTGCAAATGATGGTAATTTTTTCCACATTGTTGATGTAATGCACCTTGCTGTAGTCAAGCTTTGTACCATGTTTGGCGTTTGCATTTTCTAAAAAGATTGCCTCGCGTTCTCGTCTCTCGATCTCGCTAATAAAGAGTGTTGTACTCATCTTCTAAAAACTCCATTGAGAGATTGTAATGGTCGGATAGTAAGGTTTTTAGCGATTCGTAAAGAGTGCTTGCACCTTTAAGTAGGATTTCGTGTTTTGTACCGATGTTGCTTGGTATTCCATCAATTTGGATTATATCTTGTATCCATCTTAGATATTCTTCTATGAGAACTGTTGCTTCTGATTCGTGGTGGAA
>JALUBM010000033.1 GCA_027044845.1 Sulfurimonas sp. | reverse complement strand
AACAATTAGGAAACAAAAATGAAAAAAATCGTATTATCAGCTTTAGCTACTTTAGGCACAGTTGCTCTGCATGCAACTCCAAACCCACCCCTTGTACATAAAAGTATAACTGAGGCTACCGGACTAGAACATGACATTCTTGAAAGAATCCATTTTGCAGGTGATCTCAGATTACGTTATGAAAGTAAAGAGACTTACTACAAAGATGGAACTGACACGACAGACAAATACACTTACCATAATAGGTATAGGCTCAGATTGGTAGCAGGAGTTGATTTAACTAAAAATCTCAAATTTGATGTTGGTATGAGAAGTGGCTATGCAAATCCAACTTCTGGGAACCAAACATTTTTAGATGACAAACCTTTAAATGATTACTTTTGGCAATCACTCAGATTTAATATTTTAGACATTGCCTATAAAAGTGGAGACTCTACTCTTAAAGTAGGGAAACACCCCTATATGTTATACAGACCAATCAAATCACAACTTATTTGGGATAATGATCTCTCATTCAATGGGGCAAGTTATAACTATAACAACGACGCTAGTATCATCAACTTCGGTGTTAGTCAACCGACATATGCAGAGCAAGTAAGCGCAAGACATACCATTAACCTCTTTTTTGCACAATATGTACAAAAAATAAAATTGGACAATTCACAGTTAAACTTAGGTACTGCTATTTACTATTATGATGGTGTGAAAGGAAATACTCCTATATATAGTACAAATAAAAATACAGGTATGGGAAATACTCTCGTAAATGGCGTTTTTGCAAATGATTACCATATATTTGAAGCATTTGGAGAACTTAAATTAAAAGACATATATGGTAAGCCTCTTGCATTTGCTACGGGTATAGCATACAACAGCGCAGCGAGTGATAAAAACTTCGCTTATGATGTAGCATTTAAAATAGGAAAAGCAAAAAAAGTACATGACTGGCAATTCAAATACTCTTATACCTATCTTGAGGCAAATGCAGTCGTAGGTGCGCATAGTGACTCTGACAATTTCGGTGGCGGCACTGCAGCAAAAGGGCATGCTCTTAGAGGAAAATATAAATTTGGCAAAAAAACATACCTCGCTGCAACACTTTTTTACAACACTCTCTTTGCGGGTAAAAAAGATGCAAAACCAGAAGCAGATTATGAACGTGTGCAGCTAGATGCCATCATAAAGTTTTAAGAAAGAGCTTGCAAATGCTATGTAATCATTTTGTAACCTTCTTAGCTTATACTTCTACAACTTAAATTTAAAAGGTGTGACAAATGACAAAAGTAATCAAGCTTGCTCTTGCAACTTCAGTTTTAGCTGGTGGACTTATGGCAAATGATGTAATCCACGGTAGTGGTGCTTCATTCCCATACTCTGTATATCAAAAATGGACAAAAGCTTACAACAAAGCAACTGGTATTAAAATTGACTATATCTCTAAAGGTTCTTCAAAAGGTATCAAAGATGCAAAAGCACGTCAAGTTGATTTTGCAGGAACTGACAAACCTTTAAGCCCAAAAACATTAAAGAAAAATGGTCTTTTCCAATTTCCTGGTGTTGTTGGTGCTATAACAATGGGTTACAACCTTCCAGGTGTATCTAACCTAAAACTCAGCCGCAAAGCGATTGTCGCAATTTCTGAGGGAAAAGTCGCTTACTGGGACAATAAACTCATCACAGATGCAAATAAGGGGATGAAACTGCCACATGAAAAACTAACATTTGTTCATCGTGCAGATGGTTCAGGCACAACCTTTAACTACACATACTTCCTCTCAAAAGTATCAAAAGAGTGGAGACATACATATGGTGCAAAAAAATCGCTTAACTGGCCGGGAAATCACCACATCGGTGGAAATAAAAACACAGGTGTAGCAAGTCTTATCAAGCAGACTCCATACTCTGTAGGCTACATTGACTACGCTGATGCACAAAAAAATGGCATCGTTATGGCTACAGTTGAGAACAAAGCAGGAAACTACATCAAACCTGAGTTAAAATCGTTCCAAGCTGCTGCTGCAAAAGCAAATCTTGACCCTAAAAAAGATTTCTATGCTGCTATCGCTGACCCTAAAGGTGCGCAGTCTTACCCTATCGTAGCTGCAACTTTTATTCTTGTTCCGGCTGAAAAACCTGCAATGGACAAAAAAGTAACAGCATTCTATGACTGGTCATACAAAAATGGTCAAGATATCGCTAAAAGCCTTGGTTTTGTTCCATTACCAGATGCTTTA
>JALUBM010000032.1 GCA_027044845.1 Sulfurimonas sp. | reverse complement strand
TATCCTGAAGCTCTAGAAAAATTGGCGGATTCTTATAACTTTACACTCACCTATACAGACAATAAGCATAATAAGCCTCGATCACAGATTATGGATAAACTCAATGAATGGTATCAAACTCTACTAAGTAAGAACCAAACAGCATTGAGTTACATAAAAGAGCGTGGTATCTATGAAAGTAGTATAGAAAAATTTGGTATTGGCTACGCTTCTGAATCGAATGCAACACTTAATTATATACGTTCGCAGCAGTTTAGCATCAAAGAAGCGATAGATATGGGCGTGGTGGGCTATAACCAAGAACATAATCAAACTTATGCCCGTTTTGTTGAGCGTATTACTTTTCCTATTTTTTCTGCAAACGGCAGTATTGTTGGGTTTGGTGGGAGAACTATAAGTGGGCATCAGGCAAAATATATTAACTCTCCCGAGACGGTCTTTTTTAATAAGTCTCGTCTTTTGTATGCCTACAATCTGGCAAAACAAAGTCTATATAAAAAGCAGGAAATTATTATAACAGAGGGTTATCTTGATGTTATCATGTTGCATCAAGCTGGATTTGATAATGCTGTAGCGACGCTTGGAACTGCGTTGACGCATGAACATTTACCACTCTTGAGAAAAGGCTCTCCCCGTATTGTGATGGCGTATGATGGTGACAAAGCAGGACATGTTGCAGCACTAAAAGCTTCAAAACTTCTCAGTGCTTCTGGGTTTAATGGGGGTGTTGTGGTATTTGGAGGGGGACTAGACCCTGCTGACATGGTAAAAGAAGGACGTGTCGAAGAACTTGGTAATATGTTTCGTGATGCTAGACCTTTTATAGAATTTGTACTTGATGAGATTCTTTTACTCTATAATTTGAGAGATCCAAAAGAAAAAGAATCTTGTATGCAAGAGGGTATAGCGTATCTTAAAACACTTTCTCCTATACTTCAAGAGGAATACAAAACTTATCTTGCTTCACGCTTGGGAGGGCTTGGTGTTTCTCCATCCCTCTTGAAACTTAATACCCAGATAAACACGAACAGACAGGATATACCACAACAAAGAAACAGTGCGTATAGAGATATGTGGGAACTTACTTTAATTAAAACAATTTTAGAAAAACCAGAATATATTGAGCAAGTTTTAGATGTTATTGATCCGAGCCTTTTGCAGTTTCACTCTTATGAATTTTCATTGGTTTTGCAAGGTAAGCAAGATGCATCGGAAGTTATGGCTATCATGGTAGATGATACTATCATTTCGCTTAAAGATGAAGAATCTTTACATGCGGAGTTGGTTATTTTTTTAACAAAGTATTACGAAAGGGAGCTTAAAAAGCTTAATATCGCTTCAAATATGAGTTTTGAAGAAAAAGCATTCTATATACGGAAATTTCGAGGGAAAATCGCTAAATTGAAAAGAGGGGAGTTGGTATCTATGGAACGTTAAATGCTGTATCTTTTAAAATTCTTTTGAAAAGTACAGGAGCCGACAATGGTTTTATTAAGTGTCAAAAAAGAGACTTCTACCCCAATTTCACCTTTAAATACAGCACCAAAAGAGTCAAAAGAGGGGTTACTCTCTTTTTCCTCACTGCTAAAAGGTAAAGAGGCAACAGAGGAAAAAATACCTGCAAACGTACTCTTAGACAAAGATGCGTCAGATAAAACAGAAGTGGAAACTTTGGGTTTAGATCCTAAAATAACCCAAACATTAACACCCCAAGATTTAAAACTTCTTATCAAAGAAGCAAAGCAGTTCTTAAAAAATAAAATTGTGCAAAGCAAAGGATTCAAAAAAGCTGAAATTGATGCTTTACCTAAAACGCTTAACGGTCTTGTGCAGGTTGCAAAAAAGTTTGGGATAGATGTCTCTAAAATTACACTTGAAGAGGTGAAAGCTGGAGATGCCTTTCATGCGAGTAAAAGACATAATCCAAAAATATCTGCGGATGATGAACAACCCGCATTTACAATAAAAAAACAAAAAGTGCATCCTGCAAAATCTGCTGATACGAATAAATCGGAGATTGAGATTAATTTAGTTAAAAAAGAGATTCCCAAACATAAGAGTGTGAAAAGTACACCACTCTTTAAAGCACAAACTGTTACGACACCTGAAATTACAACTCAACAGATGGTAAATACGAAAGTAAATCATCTTACATCGCAAAAAACTCTTAAGCAAAAATCGGATGATACATTACAACTCCTATTACAAGGAGAAAAAGCATCTAAACATAAGAGTGGATTAAAAGTAGATTTTTCAACAGCAACAGCAAAAGTCATAGCACCACATGCGACAAAAGAGTCAGAAAAATCATTGGAAGCACTTTTAAAAAATGATACAAGTGATAGTACAGATACCCAAAGTAAAATAGATGGGCTACATGTTGCGAAAGCCGATAGTCTTGAAGTAAAGCTCAATGAAGCCAAACAGATGGTGAAATATTTGTCACAAGATGTAAAATCTTCAATTGAGGATTATAAATCACCCTTTACCCGTGTAAAAGTGCAGTTAAATCCGCAAAGACTCGGTGAGATTGATTTGACAATAGTACAGCGTGGCAAAAATCTACATATTAATCTCAGCTCAAATAATGTGGCTATCAATACACTAGCTATGAATGTGAATGATTTAAAAGTACAGTTAAATAATAATGGAATAAATAATGCTTCTTTTAATTTTAACAGTAATGCTCAAAGTGATAATGCTCAAGCTGGACAGCAACAGCAACAACGACAGCAACAACAGCAAGCCGATGAAGAGTATAACTATTTTGAGTCAAAAGAACGTAGTGAAAATGTTGTAAATTCTTTAGAAATTATAGTACCACACTACGCATAAGAAGATTTAAGGAGTAAAAAATGGCAATCAACGCAACAACTTCTTCTACTTTAGCTGCAGTTACAGCAGGTGGAACAAACCCAAAAAGTAAGTTAGGAAAAGATGATTTTATGAAATTATTGATGGTTCAGCTTCAATATCAAGATCCAACGAAACCTACAGATACTCAGGCAATTTTAACACAAACATCTCAGCTTGCTTCATTAGAATCATCGAATAATACAAATGCAGCTTTGGAAAAATTATCAAAATCATTGAGCACTTCACAACAATTTTCAACAATTGCAGCAATTGGTAAAACGGCAGATCTTGGAAGTGATGCAATATCATATAATAAAGGAACAGATAGTAAATTTGAAGTTTATTTTCCAAAAGCAGTTGATAATGGAACTATTTCTATTACAGATGTAAATGGAAATACCGTAAAAACTTTAGATGTCGGTACAAATCCTGCGGGTGTGTATCAGTTTAAATGGGATGGTAAAAATAGTTCAGGACAACAGGCAAACAGTGCGGTATATCATGTTAATGCAAAATATACAGATTCAGATGGTAATGCACAACAAACAAGATTAGGGGCATACCCTATAGAAGCAGTTCGTTTTGATAAAGGCGATACTTTAGTAAAAGTAGGTTCTAGTTATGTTCCATTAAAGAATATTAAAGAAGTCTATTAGTCTATTTAAGGATTTTTATTATGATGACTCAAGCTTTTTATACAGGAGTTTCTGGTCTTAAGTCAAATTCCACGGCTATCAATATTGTTTCTGACAATTTGGCAAATATTGATACGGTAGGATTTAGAGGCGAAAATTATGAATTTTCTTCTCTTTTTGGAAATATGCTCTCAACAGATTCATCTACAAGTCCCAGTAACAATAGTGTAGGGCTTGGTTCACAAATTCAAGCTTCTCCTATGATGCAGCAAAAAGGTTCTCTTATAAATTCAGAGAAAAGTACCGATTTGGCTCTTCTTGGTAATGGATGGTTCGGTGTTAAGGGAAATGATAAACCTTTATATACACGTGATGGTGATTTTAGTTTTGATGCAAATGATGATCTGGTAACACAAAATGGTTATCATGTTCTTGGAACAATGGGAAATAATATTAGTAGTGATGATGTATTAACAGAACAGCTTTCAGAAGTGAAATTAAATGATATTGGTTCTCAAGAAAAACTTCGTTTTCCAAAAACACTTACTTTTCCTCCTAAACCGACATCTAAAGCTGCGTTTATAGGAAATCTTGGGACAGAAGATGCGACAAGGACTATGAGTGCTAAAGTCGTAGATAATAAAAATAATAACAATAATTTAAAATTAAGTTTTACATTGGCAAAACCACAAACACCACCAGGTACACAATGGGACGTTGTTGCAACGACACAAAGCTCAGATGGTAAAACTGTATATGATAAAAAAAATGGGAAAGTATCTTTTGATGCCACGGGAGCATTAGTATCAAGTAGTTTAACTACGATTGACAATAATGGTACACCTGTGAGTGTTGATTTGGGGAGTGCTTATAGCGGTATTGTTGCAATTTCTAACAATAATATAAGTGTATCTAGCCATACAGATGGCATAATTGGTGGAGATTTGAAAGGATATAATCTCAGTAAAAATGGTGAGGTTATCGCAACTTTTACAAACGGTATGCAAAGTAGTGTTGGGAAAATAGCAGTATATCATTTCCAAAATGATCAAGGATTAAATAGAATAAGCGGAACTCATTTTGAAGAATCCTCTAATAGTGGTGAGGCAATTTTCTTTAAAGATAAAGATGGCAAGAATGTTATTGGCACGAATATGTCAAATTTTAAACTTGAAAGCTCAAATGTACAAATGAGTTATGGTTTAACAGATCTTATTATTCTTCAGCGTGCATATGATGCAAATTCAAAGTCAGTTACTACAGCAGATCAAATGATGCAAAAAGCACTGAGTATGGGTGGAAGATGATTAGGTTGGAACGTTTTTTGCTATGTATTTTTATAATCAGTTTATTTAAAAACTAAAGGATTTAAAATGTTAAAATCACTTTTTTCTGGGGTTTCTGGATTACAGTCACATCAAGTTGCGATGGATGTAGAATCAAACAATATTGCAAATGTTAATACGACAGGGTTTAAATACTCTCGTGCAAACTTTTCAGATCTTTTGGCACAAACAAAAGGAATTGGGACAGCACCTCAGGGAAAGCTTGGTGGTAAGAATCCTGTGCAGGTAGGTCTTGGTTCTACGGCGAGTTCTACGACACGAATTTTCTCTCAAGGTTCTATCCAAAATTCAGGTAAAAATACAGATGTTGCCATACAAGGTGATGGGTTTTTTATTATTTCACCTGATGCTGGTACTACATATAAATATACTCGAGCAGGGGATTTTAAATTTGATGCTGCAGGAAACTTTGTAGATAATAATGGTTTTATTGCACAAGGTTGGGTGCGTGATCCTGATACAGGTAAAGTGGATGCTACGGCACCGATCCAAAGTATCAATATTGCCCCAGGGCTTACAACACCTGCACAAGCAACACAGAATATAGTCCTAAAAGCGAATCTCAACTCAGGACCAACCGTGAAGAGTTATTCTCATGCATATGAAATAAAAGCTGATGCTACCGATGCTAATGATTCAAATGGCAACAAAGTGGATTCTGGTGATTTAGGTTTTATGTTTAATGCAAATGGAGAGGCATTTTCTCTTAAACAGAATCAGGGTATAAAGATTTCTTATGATGGAGGTAGTACTTATAAAAGTTATGAATATAATGGGAACAAGAGTGCAGATCATAACTTTACAACACTAAAAGATTTACGAGATGCAATTAAACAAGATGCAAGTGCTGTGAGCGATACAGTAAAAGTAAGTGTAGATAATACAGGAAGAATTGTCATAGATAACTCGGCTACAAAAGATGCTGGTAGTGCTGATTTAGATATTAAAGTAGAAGCAGATACAGATGATGAGACAGAAAATACAAAATTTACAGATAGTATAAGAGCCTTGGAATCTGTTTTGCCTGCAGGAGACGCAGGTTCACAAGCATATTCTCAGGATATTAATGCTGCAACTCATTCAAGTAGTATTGATGTATTTGATTCGCTAGGAACAAAACATACAGTGCGTACAGCATTTAGAAAAGTCTCTGCAAGCAAATGGGATGAAGTAATATCGGTTCCTGATCCAGGAACAATTAATACAACTGATCCAAAAAATGAGAAAAAAGGTTCAATTACTTTTACAAATGAGGGTGCATTATCAACAAATTCTCTTACAAATATATCTTTTACTGCGCATAATGGTTCAAAAGAGAATCAGACTATTCATTTGGATTTTGGAACGCCAAATAAGTTTGATGGAATGACAAGCTTCGATAGTGCCTCAGCAACTTCGGGAATTTCTCAAGATGGTTATACGGGTGGTGATTTAACTGGGATTAGAATTGACCAATCAGGAACACTTGTAGGTTCTTTTTCAAATGGGCACTCCTTTGGATTGGCACAAATAGCAATGGCAAAATTTACCAACAATGAAGGACTCTCCTCTGAAGGGGGGAATGTTTACAATCAGACTGCCAATTCAGGTGATCCTATTATTGGTACTGCTGCAACAGCGGGACGTGGATTTATTCAGTCTTCTGCCCTTGAAGCGTCAAATGTTGACCTTTCACGAGCATTGACACAACTTATTATCATTCAGCGTGGTTTTCAGGCAAATGGGAAAACCATTACGACTTCAGATCAGCTTCTTCAAACACTTATAGGCTTAAAACAGTAATTTTAACTCTATTTTGATATAATTCCTTCAATAAAAATTGAAGGAATTATGCTTATGCAATTTACTGCTCCCCTTAAATCAAATTCAAAAAAAATTATGTTGCTCGGCTCTGGTGAGCTTGGTAAAGAAGTTATTATAGAAGCACAGCGTTTAGGGCTTGAAACTATTGCCGTTGACCGCTATGAAAATGCTCCCGCACAGCAAGTGGCACACCGTTCACATGTTGTCAATATGCTTGATAAAGATGCTCTTTTAGAAATTATTTATCGTGAAAAGCCTGATTATATTTTACCTGAAATCGAAGCCATTAACATAGATGCTCTTTTTGCAGCAGAAGACCGAGGTTATAATGTTATTCCAAATGCTAATGCGGTAAGTAAGACAATGAACAGAAAAAATATTCGTACCTTTGCAGCAGAAGTTTTGGGTCTTAAAACAGGACCTTATAAATTTGTAACAACACAAGAGGGGATGCTTAAAGCCGCACGTGAGCTTGGTTTTCCTTGTGTTATTAAACCTGTGATGAGTTCATCAGGACATGGGCAAAGTATTGCAAAAAGTGAAGAAGATATTCCTGCTTCTTGGGAAGAAGCCAAAGAAGCACGCGGGGATGCAAGTGAGCTGATTGTAGAAGCTTTTGTTGATTTTGATTATGAAATTACAATGCTTACAGCACGTAATGGCAAGGAAACTGTTATGTGTGAGCCTATTGGGCATGAACAAAGAGACGGTGATTATGTATTTTCATGGCAGCCGATGCAGATGAGCGAAGTGGCAAAAGCAAATGCACAAAAAATGGCAAAAGAGATAACAGACGGTCTTGGCGGTCAAGGGCTTTTTGGCGTTGAACTTTTTGTCAAAGGCGATGAAGTCTATTTTTCAGAAGTTTCTCCTCGTCCGCATGATACAGGAATGGTAACACTTATTACACAAAGTCAGAGTGAATTTGCACTGCATCTTCGTGCTGTTTTAGGGTTACCTCTTGGTTTTACTTTTTACGGAGATGGAGCATCTGCGGCATTTAAAAGTGAAAAAAATACTTTTGCCCCTGTGGTTGATGTGGATGATACACTTTTTTCTGAGAACTCTTATATAAGAGTTTTTGGCAAACCTGAAGCACATAAAGGACGTCGTTTAGCAGTAGCACTTGTATTTGACAAAGTAGATGCGGCTTTAGAAAAAGCACGAGAGTTAATCACAAAAATAAAAGATATGTAAATGAGAAAAATTGTTTTACTCGATACGCTGACTTTTGGAAAAACCGATTTATCTTGTTTTGAAGCTTTTGGCAGTGTTCAAAACTATAAAACAACATCTACAAATGCAACGCAAGAACGCATTCGTGATGCAGAAGTTATAGTAACAAACAAAGTCGTTATAACGAGTGAACATATGCAAAAAGCAAAGCATCTGAAGCTGATTTGTGTGGCAGCAACGGGAACCAATAATGTTGATTTAGCAGCCGCAAAAGAGTTAGGCATACTGGTAAAAAATGTTGCAGGATACTCTACTGATTCTGTTGTGCAACACACTTTTTCAATGTTGTTTTATCTTCTAGGTCATTCTCGTTATTATGATGAAAGCGTTAAAAATGCTGTTTATTCAAAAAGTGGAATTTTTACAGATGTAAGTCAGCCATTTTTTGAAATTAAAGGGAAAAAATGGGGGATTATCGGTCTTGGTGAAATAGGCAGAGGAGTTGCAAATATTGCTAAATGTTTTGGAGCAGAGCTTTTTTACTACTCTACAAGCGGCGTAAATCGTACCCAAGATTTTCAACGAGTGAATCTTGAGACACTATTACAAAGCTGTGATATTATAACAATCCATGCACCGCTGAACGAGACAACAAAAAATCTTTTAGATTATAAAGCATTATCTACATGTAAAGAAGGTGCTGTTGTTTTAAACCTTGGTCGTGGTGGTATTATTAATGAAGTTGCTGTTGCAAAACTTGTAGATGAAAAAGAGATTTACTTTGGACTTGATGTTTTTGAAAAAGAGCCGTTAGTACAGACAAGTCCACTCTTACATGTAAAGAATAAAGAGCGACTTTATATGACACCGCATATTGCATGGACATCAGTTGAGGCAAGAGAAAAACTCATCGCCCGAGTGTGTGAAAATATAAAAAGCAGTTTCTAGCCCTTATGGCAGAACTTGCACTTTTTGTTTCTGCTTTTTTAGCGGCAACAATTCTTCCTTTCTCCTCCGAGCTTGCCTTTGTGGCTGCTTTAAAAAATGATATGCCTTTTGTGCATGCCCTATTTTTTGCATCAAGCGGCAATATTTTGGCTATTATATTTAACTATTATTTGGGTTATTTTTTATATGAAAAGACAAAAAGAAAGCTGTTTCACTCTTTTATAGGTAAAAAGGCTTTTTTGTACGGGCATAAATACGGATATTTTGCTCTTTTACTGTCGTGGTTACCAGTTATTGGCGACCCACTAACAATAGTTGCAGGACTCGTTAGGTTAAAGTTTGTTTGGTTTGTTATAATTGCAGGAAGTTTACGGATTATAAGATATTATTTATTGGTGATACTTTTTTCAAAGTAGCTTTTAGAGTATAAATCCTCGTTTTGTTCTAAGCCTCCAAAAGCCACTTTGAAAAAATAAAAAAAGAAGATTATATGAGTGAGGTAGTATGAAAACAGATGTATTGATTATAGGTGGAGGTGGAGCAGGGCTTAGTGCAGCACTTGCTGCAAATGAGACAGATGTTAGTGTAAAAGTCATTACAAAAGAGTACCCAACGCGAAGTCAAACATGTATGGCTCAAGGCGGGATGAATGCGGCACTCGGTAATGTCAGCCAAGACAGCATTGAAGACCATATTCAAAATACGCTTAAATCCGCACATGGTGAGGCAGATGAAGAGGCCGTACGATATATGTGCAGTGAAGCCCCAAATGCAATTGCATGGCTTGATGAAATCGGTGTCTGTTTTTCTCGTACGCAAGAAGGTAAAATTGCCCAAAGACAGCTTGGCGGTGCTTCTGCTCCTCGTGCTTGTTATGCACAAGATTATACAGGGCTTAAAATTTTACATACCTTGTATGAGCGATGTTTGAAAAAAGAGATTTATATTTTAAGTCAACGGTATCTTCTTGATTTATTGATAAAAGAAGACGGCAGTGTCTGTGGTGCATTGATTTTGAACATGAGAAGCGGAGAACTTGAACATCATTTTGCAAAGAGTGTTATTTTAGCCTCAGGTGGATATTCTCGTATATATGACAAATATTCTACAAATTCTACTGCATCTACGGGTGATGGGATTGCTGCGGCAAAAAGGGCAGGAGCAAAGCTTTTAGGTATGGAATTTGTGCAGTTTCATCCGACTGGGCTGAAAAATTCTTCTATTCTCATTAGTGAGAGTGCCAGAGGTGAAGGCGGGTATTTGCTTAATTCTAAAGGAGAACGTTTTATTAATGAACTCGCTCCTCGAGATGAGGTAAGCCGAGCCATTGATACACAGATACAAGCAGGCGAATCTGTTTTTTTAGATATACGTCATTTGGGAGAGGCTTT
>JALUBM010000031.1 GCA_027044845.1 Sulfurimonas sp. | reverse complement strand
GCATTTTCTGGTTCACATCAAGATGCCATTAACAAGGGGTTAGCCTACCAACAAGCAAAAGAGGAACCATTTTGGGAAGTACCCTACTTACCAATAGACCCTGCTGATGTTGGACGCACTTACGAGTCCATTATCCGTATTAACTCACAATCAGGAAAGGGTGGAGTAGCGTACATTTTAGAAAAAAATTATGGTTATCATCTTCCAAAAGCAATGCATCCAGAAATTGGTCGTGTGGTACAGACATTAAGCGATGAAAAAGGCAGAGAATTAGAATCAGATGAGATACTTGAAGTATTTAAAAATACTTATTTCAATATTGATGAGCATATTTCTTTTATAGATTTTACGCTCTCTTCAGATAATGGAACTTCTACATGTATTTTAATATACAAGTATGATGAGAGTGTTATTACATCAAAAGGTGAGGGAAATGGACCTATTGATGCATGTAAAAATGCATTGATGAAAGAGTATAAAAACAACTTTGCTATTAAGTCATACTCTGAACACTCTTGCGGCGACAAAAGCACGGCAAAGGCTGTTGCTTACATAGAAATTCAAAGTAGAGAGGTTCTTTCTTGTTTTGGTATTGGTGCAGATAACGACATCACAATAGCTTCTATCAAAGCTATATTTTGTGCCCTAAATAGAGCCTTTAAAACAACAGTATCCTAAAATAGAAGTTCTCCCTCTGGGTCAACTTCTTGCTCACTTCTCGGTGGTTTTGATATATTGCTAAAGTACTCTTTTCCTCCATTTATGTTTACCTCTATAATTCCTTTTGGAATATCAAATTTTCTTTTTATCTGTGGATAGAATTTTAAAAGATGTCTAAAATAATAGGCAAAGGCAGGAGCTGAAACACGCCCTCCTGTCTCTTTATGATACATTGGTGTATTGTCATCATTTCCAAACCAGACAACTGTCTCTATAGTAGGAGAATATCCTGCAAACCAAGCATCCACATTATTATTTGTTGTCCCAGTTTTTCCAGCGAGTTCAATTCCTTTAACTCTTGCTTTTCGTCCTGTTCCTCTCTTTACGACATCACGCAGTATCGTTGTCATTATAAATGACTGTGTCGGTGTGGTTATATAGTAAGCAACTTCCTGCTTTTTATAGATTGTGCTACCTCCGTGGTCTATACTTGCTATCAAATGTGGTTTAATTTGAATCCCATAGTTTGAAAATGATGTATAATATTTTGCAAGTTCAAGTGGTGACATGGACATTGTTCCAAGGGCAATAGATAAATCTTTAGGAAGATGTTTAATATGAAACTTTTTAAGTTCTTTCAAAAGCTGAGAAAGCCCTATATCATTCACAAGATTAATAGTTGCAAGATTTCGAGAGTGAATTAATGCTTTTCTTAAAGTGATTAAGCCTTCATAATCTTTTTCATAATTTTTAGGCTGCCATTTCATCTCTTGCCCATTTTTTTTATACTTATATGTTTGTGCAATATCGACAAGTTTTGTAGCCCCTGAGTAACCTAAATCTATTGCCACTTGATAGATAAAAGGCTTAAAAGCAGAACCTGGCTGGCGTCTACCTTGTGTTGCACGATTATAAGAACTTTTTTTATAATCGACACTTCCCACAAGTGCTAAAATATCTCCACTCTTAGAGTCTAGCGAAACAAATGCACCGTTTAATTGAGACACATTTACATCTTGTGCCTCTTTTAAGTTCTTTTTATCTTTTGCTTTATCTTTCTCAATTCTTTGAAGTGCCAGATTATAAGCATATTTAAGGGAATTTTTTGCGACATTTTGCAACTTTAAATCGATAGTAGTATAAATTTTGTATCCACCTGTCTTGACATCTGTAATACCCATTTTTCTCAGTCTCCGAACAACTTCATCTACAATAAAAGGTGCTTTATTCTGTGTAAGCGTATCATTATAAACTTTCGGTGTCTCAGTTAAAGCCTTTTGATATGTTTTATTATCAATCCAACCCAGCGTATGCATTCTTGTTACAACACGATTGGCTCTTCCCATGGAAATATCATAGTTTCTTGTAGGTGCATAGGTACTTGGTGCTTTTGGTAGCCCTACCAATATTGCCATCTCTTTAAGCGTTAAATCAGAAAGTTTTTTATGAAAATAACCATCTGCCGCCGTTTTTATGCCGTAATATCCATGTCCGAAATAAATTTCATTCAAATAACGTTCTAAAATTTGTTCTTTTGTTAATGCATGTTCAAGTTTAAAAGAATATATTAGCTCTTTTATCTTTCGAGAGAGTTTTTTCTCTCGTGTTAAAAGCTTATTTTTAACTAATTGTTGTGTAATTGTACTGGCACCTTCTACCATTTTTCTTGCTTTTATATCTTTGATAATGGCACGAAAAATTGCATCAAAATTTACTCCAGGATGTTCAAAAAAAGTTGTATCTTCAATAGCAACGAGTGCTTCAATAATTCTTGGAGGAATTTCATTAAATGAGGCATAATATCTATGCTTTTTATCAAAAATATTTGCAATTTTTTCTCCATTTTTATCATAAATACGGCTTGTTAGTTCGGGTTTATAATCTACCAGCGAGGATATATCATATTTGTATGCCGTTAAATAATATCCGAGAATAACAAAAGGAGAGAGGACTCCCAAAATAAATAGTGTAATAAAACTTCTTTTCAATATTTTTTTCATTCTCTAAATTTCCTGTTGGCAAAATTTGCCTCTATTAATATTTTTGTGTACTCTTCTTGTGGACTTTGCATAACATGCTCCATTTTTCCACTCTCTATAATTTTACCCTCTTTTATAATTGCCACATCTTTGCATAAATCTCTTGCAGATGAAATGTCATGGGTGACAAAAAGCATTTTAAACTGCTCTTTTTCTTGAAGTTTATGCAATAATTTGATAATAATCTCTTTTGTTTGTGGATCAAGTGCTGTTGTCGGCTCATCAAGCAATAGTAACTTTGGTTTTGATTCTAACGCAATTGCAATGACAACACGCTGAAGTTGTCCGCCTGAAAGTTCAGGAACAAAGCGTTCAAGCAAATCATAATGCAAACCAACTTCATCGAACAATTCCTCTACTCTTTGTCTATCGCTAAAAAACTGATTTTTAATCTTTGTAAGTGGTGAGAGTGCCGTAAAAGGATTTTGCGGCACGAACGAAACTGTTTTTCCTGCAATAAGCTCATAATCAAAATGATGTTGTAGTTCTAAATGCATCTCTTTCGGCAGCATTCCTAACAGTGCTTTAATCGTCAAACTTTTCCCGCTACCGCTTTGTCCGATTAATGCCAATGAAGAAGAAATGTCAAACACTATATCTACCAACGTTTCTTCTTTATAAATAATTTTGAGTTTTGAAACATTCATAATTTCTTACCTCTTAACTCTCTGCAGATTTCTTGCAAAGCCGTACTACTCTCACCAAGTCTGGCTATTAAACGTATAATTGCAGACGGCACGGTAGGTTGCCTTATAGCTCCGACACTATAATTACATGTAAGCAGTTCTTCTTTCATCTGGAGTACTTTTTTGTTATTGCCGATATGAATAGGAACGATTAATCCCTTTACATGTAACCCTAGTTCTTCAAATATAATTTTTTGACGCAAAGCTATCTCACTTTTTAACATCTCACTGTTTGACAAAATATATTTAAGCCCATTATGTGCTAAAAGAGTATCATACAAAGAGAGAGATGTTGCATAAATAATAGGTTTTGCACGGTTAAGCAGATACTCTGAAATATGCTCCGAAGAGAGTATAAAAGCACCGAAACTCCCGTATGCTTTACCGAGTGTACCCATTTTTATATAGTTGTCTTTTACGGTAATATTATAATAATCAAAAATACCCATCAGCTTCTCACCGATAACACCGCTGCTATGTGCTTCATCAACAATCAACAAAGCTTGTGCTTCATCACATAGGTTAAAGACCTTTTTATCGCATAAATCACCGTCCATGGAGTAGATTCCCTCTACGGCAATAATTTTGCGTTTGGCATTGGAATTTTGTAGTA
This sequence comes from Sulfurimonas sp., assembly GCA_027044845.1. Lineage (GTDB taxonomy): Bacteria > Campylobacterota > Campylobacteria > Campylobacterales > Sulfurimonadaceae > Sulfurimonas. The sequence goes on along the minus strand of JALUBM010000031.1, from coordinate 6,160 downwards.
ATTTTTGCAACTCCTGCATATCATTATGCTTAAAAAACACAACATCTATACTATGCAGTTGTGAGGCAAGAACACCTGAAGCATGATAAAATTCATCCATAAAAAGTGTATCGCCCTTACGTACAAGTGTCTCAATCAAAGCAATATTTGCATTAAACCCACTGCCTAAAACTATGCCCGCTTCAAAACCATTTGCTTTACATAAAGCATCTTCAAAATCTTTATGTATTTGATGATATCCATTTACCAGCATAGAAGCTTTGGAGTTGTTGAAGGGATAAGCATCTAACTCTTTACATGTAAGTTTGTGTAGTTCTTTATGATGTGAAAGTCCGAGGTAGTCATTTGAAGCAAAATCACGTATATTATTATTTACAATTTCACGTTTTCTATAACGTCCTACTTTTTTAAGGGCGTTAAGTTCATTTTCATAGAGATTCATCTAAGAATTGCCTTATCCAAGTGAATGACTCTCTATAAAGGTCTGCAATACTTCAACGCTAAGTCCCATAGCCGTACTTTCATACCCTTTGACCTCTTGAATGTAAGACTTGCAAAATCCTTCAACCATACAAGCCCCAGCTTTCCCCTGCCATTTACCGCTATTTAGATAGGCTTCAAGCTCTTTTGAATCAAAGGGATTAAAGAGATAATCTGTTTTTGAAATATCTATAATTTTTTGTTTTTTAGAGTGGTATATCATACATGTAATAATACTTGTAATATTTCCGCTTTGTGTCATTAAAATAGTGCGAGCATCATCTTTGCAACGTGCTTTTCGTAAAATATGTCCCTGACTTGTTACGACGGTATCGGCTACTAAAAGTGGATAATCTTCATACCCAAATGCTTTGAAATTCGCTTCATATTTTCCTAAAGTTGCCTGATAAACAAAGTTTTTCGGACAACTTGCGACAATGTTCTCTTCATCAAAATCAACACTCTTTTGAATAAAATCAATCCCTGCTTCTTTTAGCAGCATGGCACGAGTCTCGGATGAAGAACAGAGTCTAATAGGCATTTCTTAAAGTAACTCCCAAATAAATTGCGATAATTCCAAGTATAATATTGATTGGAACCATATATTTTCCGATAAGTTCAAGTGCTTTTTTAGCTCCTGTTACATCACCCATCTGCAAAAGTTTATCTGCTTTGTTGCGTCTAAAAATCATCATACCAAGATTAGCACTCATCAGCATCCAAATAGTCTCTTTTACATGTACAAGGTTATATATATGCATTGCATATTGATCTATAACATTTCCGTTTGCATCTACAGCAGCTGCTCGAAAACCAAGACCTACAGCCATAATAACAGCAGTAATAATAAGTACAATAACAAAAGGCGAAACAATGATAAAAAGTCGTTTTAGTGCCTGAGAAATTCTTTCTAATCGGTGCAGTGGTGATTCTATCTGCATAAATGATGTATGTGCCGCAAATTTCATAGCAATCATACCACCCACCCAGACAACCGCAGAGATTACATGTAAAAAAACTATCTGTGTTCTATAATCCGCAAACAGCTCAATCATCATTTCTTTCATTAGTTTAATGCCTCTGTAATAAATTTTAATGCTTCTTCTTTTGCCTCAGGTAATTTAGAAGCATCTTTTCCACCAGCCTGTGCAAAGTCGGGACGGCCGCCTCCGCCTCCGCCAAGAGTAGGTGCTATTTTTTTAATCCAATCACCCGCTTTTACCTCACACCCTTTGACACCCGCAGCTATTAAGATTTTGTCGCCTTTGACCTGAAAAAGCATTGCACAAAGTTTGTCATTTTTGTTTTTGAGTGTATCTATCTTCTCTTTGATATCGCCGTTTGGCAATTCATCAACCACCACCGTAATACCGTTAATATCATTTGTGCCTATTTCGATTTTCGCACTCTCTTGTACCTCTTTTAGCTCAGATTTAAGCTCTGTGATGTTTGCTTTGAGTCTGCGAATACCTGCAAGCAAATCAAGATTTTTCACTTCTTTTTGTGCTTCTTTAAAAAGTATTCTTTGTGTACAAAAGTAGTTATATGCCGCATTCCCACAAACTGCTTCAATCCTTCTAACACCTGCACTTACACCACTTTCTTTTGTAATGATAAACGAGCCAATATTCGCTGTATTTTCTACATGTACACCACCGCAAAACTCTACAGAAGCATCTGCAAAACTTACAACACGTACTTCAGCACCGTATTTTTCACCAAATTGACTTTTTGCTCCAGATTTCTTCGCCTCTTCAATAGGAAGCACTTGAGTACAAGCAGGAATTGCACGCATAATTTCAATATTGACCCGCTCTTCAATCTCAGCAAGTTCTGCATCACTTACTGCTTTTGGATGAGAAAAATCAAAACGTAAACGTGAAGCCTCAACAAGTGAACCCGCTTGTGATATATGCTCTCCCAAAACATCAGAGAGTATTGCATGGAGTAAGTGTGTTGCCGAGTGGTGTTTGGTAATCTCATTACGAGAAATATCTACTGCCGCATCAACAATATCATCAACTTTTAGTTCCGATTTTATTATTACCTCTGACAAATTCAATCCGAAAAATTTCTTGGTATCAAGCACTTTCGCATAGCCTTGAAGTTCTCCTTTATCACCACATTGTCCACCACTTTGTGCATAAAAAGGTGTTACATTTAAAAACACCCATCCTTTTTGTCCTTTTATAAGGGATTCAACCTGTAAAAAATTTTCATCTAATAAGGCTAATACTTTACTTGAATGATGTGTCGTTTCGTACCCTACAAATTCATTTTCGCCAAATTTTTCAAGAAGTGTTTTAAAATCACCGTTTACGGCATCGTCTCCACTCCCTTTCCACGCAGCTTTTGCACGTTTTCTCTGCTCACTCATCAATATCTCAAATTTTGTGGTATCAAGGGAGAGATTTTTCTCTTTAAGCATATCTTCTGTCAAGTCTAAAGGAAACCCGTAAGTATCGTAGAGTTTAAAAGCTACTTCACCTGAAAAAATATCTTTTGTGTTTTGCAGTTCCATGTTAAAAAGTGCGATACCTGATTCAATAGTCTTGAAAAATCTTGTTTCTTCAAGTTCTATTTGTTCTTTGACGACATTTGCTTTTGTTTGAAGATATGCATATTCATCAGCCATTATGTCAACCAAAGTATCTACAATTTTATGCATAAATGGTTCACGAAATCCTAAAAGGTAACCATGACGCACAGCACGACGTAAAATTCTACGAAGCACATATCCACGTCCTTCATTTGAAAAGTTGGTTCCCTGTGCGAGTAAAAATACAGTTGTTCTGATATGGTCGGCGATAACACGGTAGGAAGCTCCCGAAGCATAGATATACTCTTTGCCTATCATATCTTCAACTTTGCGAATAATTGGCATAAACAAAGAAGAACCATAGTTTGAAAGTGTACCCTCTTTGATGGCAACAACACGTTCTAATCCCATCCCCGTATCTATTGAAGGTTTTGCAAGAGGAATTTTTTCTCCCCCTTTTTCTTTTACTTCATATTGCATAAAAACAAGGTTCCAAATTTCTAAAAATCTGTCTCCTTCACCACCCATATAATCTTCAGATCCACTAAAATGCTCTGCTCCTTGATCATAAAAAATCTCAGAACACGGTCCACATGGTCCAGTATCACCCATAGACCAGAAGTTATCTTTATCTCCAAGACGCATAATTCTCTCTGCCGCTATATGTTTCTTCCAAATATCTTCTGCTTCATCATCGCTCTCATGTATCGTTACCCAAAGTTTTTTTTCGTCTAAATGTAGTATCTCGGTAATAAACTCCCAAGCATAGGCAATTGCTTCTTCTTTAAAATAATCACCAAAACTAAAGTTCCCGAGCATTTCAAAAAACGTATGATGACGTGCTGTATGTCCAACATTTTCAAGGTCATTATGTTTTCCTCCTGCACGAATACAAGTTTGACATGATGTCGCACGAGGATTGGAAGGGCGAGGAATCTCACCTGTAAAAATCGATTTAAAAGGCACCATGCCCGCATTGTTAAAAAGAAGAGTTGCATCATCAGGCACTAACGGTGCTGAAGGAACTCTTGTATGTTGTTTTGATTCAAAAAATTTTAAATACTCTTCTCTGATGTCCATTTATATTTCTCTTTGTATAAAATTACGCGATTATATCTAAAAAAGACTAAAAAATATTTATAATTTTCTTTTTTTGAATTTTTGTAACATTAGGACAAATATTTTGATTTATTAACTTATAAGGGTACTTGCAGTATAATTCCACCAAATAATTCAGGACTGCTTTTTCCTATTTACAACAGCCCTCCATTAGAAATTTTCTCTGGAGTTGTTAAAAAAATGTTTCTTTTTGATACATTGTCACTTATTTTTGTTGCACTTATTCTTTTAGGGGCGATTCCAAATCTTTTTTACTCTTTTGGATATTTGCCACATATAAAGAGAAAAACACATTATCAAGTACATTATTTTACCTTTATTATCTCAATGCTCGGTGTTGTTGTGGCGGGCAATGCACTCATTTTTCTCTTTTTTTGGGAGCTGATGAGCCTTACGAGCTGGCAGCTTATTTTAACGGAAGTGGAAGATAAAGAGACCATCAAAGCGGCACGATTTTACTTTTTGATGACGCATTTTGGTTTTGTCTTTTTACTGCTCTTTTTTCTTATAGCAACAAACGGAAATTTAGATATAAATTTTGCAGATATGAAAAATATTGCCGCTACATTTAAATACCCGACACTGCTCTTTTTTATGCTTGTTTTTGGTTTTTTAAGCAAGGCGGGAGCCGTGCCGTTTCATGTCTGGCTGCCGTATGCCCACCCTGCAGCACCATCACCTGTTTCAGCACTTATGAGTGGCGTGATGCTAAAAGTTGCTATTTATGGTTTTGCACGATTTTTATTTGATGTGCTTTATCCTTGGCCGCTGGAGTGGGGTATAGTTGTTTTAGTCATTGGTGCGATTTCATCTCTTGTAGGTGTTTTATATGCTTTGAGTGAGCATGATATAAAAGCACTTTTAGCAAATCATTCCATTGAAAATATCGGTATTATTCTTATCGGGTTTGGTATGGGAATGATATTTGATTCACTCGGACTGAAAACGCTCTCAAGTTTTGCTTTTATAGCGGCACTTTTTCATGTTTTTAATCATATGAGTTTTAAATCTCTGCTTTTTATGGGAGCGGGAAGTGTGCTGCATCAGACACATACGAAAAATATTGAAAAATATGGCGGACTAATAAAATCTATGCCTATTACCGCATTGACCTTTTTACTGGCATCTATCAGTATTTCGGCATTGCCGCCAAGTAACGGATTTTTAAGTGAATGGATGATTTTTCAATCTATGCTCGGTTCATACAATATTGCAGATATGAGCTTAAAACTTGCCATTCCTTTTGCAATTTTTGCCCTTGCTATTACTGGTGGTTTAGCGATTGCCTGTTTTGTAAAAGCTTACGGTATCACATTTTTAGGGCTGCACAGAAGTAAAAATGCCAAACATGCGCATGAGGTGAATTTTTTAATGAAATCGGGAATGATTTTGATGTCTCTTGTGGTTATTTCGTTGATGCTTTTTACACCGTTTTATATTTCGTGGTTTGACAAAACTTTGGTGAGTCTGCATCATATTTCGGTCTATGCAAAAATGTTTCCGCACGGAATTTGGAATATGCACTCGGTTGCGGTTCACGGAGGCGTTGTCTCACCGCTTATACTCCTTGCTTCATTGCTCGGTGTCACACTCCTTTTACTTTTTGCCTACAAAGCATTACATGTAAAGACAAGAGTACATCAAACTTGGGGTTGTGGCTATAAAACATCGGCTAAAACACAATATTCTGCAACAGGGTTTGCAGGACCGATACGCAGGTTTTTTAATTGGCTTTATAAATCAAATGAGCATTTTTGCAAAGAAAATATTGGGGAACATCAAACAAAGTTTAGTGACTCAAATTATGAAGTACATGTAAAGCCGCTTTTTGAAACATCCTTGTATGAAAGTAGTAAAAAACTGACAAACAGTGTGAGCTACTGGGTCTATCGTCTGGCACACTTTGAAAAAACTCGTTATGCGGCTATGATATTTAATTTGATACTTTTAGTGCTTTTTAGCTATAGAATTTTCTTACATGAATTTTCTTGGGCAACTTTTATTCTAGAATTTATTGTAGTG